>JAQSWD010000120.1 GCA_029266835.1 Steroidobacteraceae bacterium | reverse complement strand
TGCTTGCGAATGTCCATGTGCGATCGCGTCGCCACGAATGCAGAGAACTCACAGCGGTCGCATGTGTTGCGCATCGCACTCTGGGTTTGCTGCGGCGTGCTCGCGGGGCTCGCTCCCGGCGGTTGTGGCCGCGCTCCGGAATTCACTACCGAGTTCACGACAGAGTTGCCGCTCAAGGGAGATGAATCCGCGGAGTTGCGCCGGCAGTTGTCCGCGGGAACCTGGCTGGTGGAGGTACGCGAGCGCGGCATCGACTTCACGGTCGAAGTGGCAACCGACGGCAGCGAGCCTCGCCGGCTGCGTGAAGCGACGCGCCGACATGGCGTCCTCTACGATGTAGTTAGTCTGTCGGCTGCCGCGGACTTGCGCATCACGGTGCGTGGCGACGACCTGCCGGCGGCCAGCGGCGCGGCTGCGGTGCGGGTAGCGCGCTTCGTGCGCGAGGCCAGCGCCACCGAGGCCGGCTATCTCGCCTGGGCGCAGGCCGGTGCGGAAGCTTTCCCCGTCACCTCGGAGGGCTGGGCGCGCGCCGCCGACAAGCTCAACGAAGCCATCCTGCAGTTCGATTCCGCGCGCGCTACCCGGGCGCGCGCCGAATCCGCGTATGCGCTTGCGAGCATGCAGAACTCCAAACGGGATGACTGGACGGCCGCGATCCGCGCCGCCGAAATCGCCAGCGAATCGTACGGCGACCTCGACGATGAAGCCGGCGCGCAGAACGCCGCTATTGTCCGGGCGTCCGCGGAGATCGACCTGGCTTCCGGCCTCGACGCCGCCACGCAGCGTGCCGAACAGAAATCGCTGTACGACGTCGCGGACCGGAGGCTGGCGGATGCGGCGCAGTTCTTCATCACCGGCGGCGAGTTCGCCCGCGCTGCGTACGCCAGCAACCAGCGCGGCAAGCGTTCACTGAATCTCGGCGCCGACGCCGAGGCCGCCACGCGCTTCTCGGAGGCGGTCGACCTCGCCAGACGAGGGCAAGACCAGGGCGAGCAGGTGAAGGCGCTGATGAATCTCGCGTGGACCCACCGGCTGCAAGGCCAGGTCCGGCAGGCCGCCGACGAGTACGCGACTCTGCTGCCCTTGCTCGATCCCCGGCGCGAGACCTACGTCTACGGAGTCGCGCTCAACAACTACGGCTTCTGCCTGATAGCGCTGGGTGACTTCGATCGCGCTCTCGACCTGCATACGCAAGCCATCGAGTTGTTCACGAAACTAGGCCAGAAGTCCGAGCGGGCGACGCAACTCACGGCGCTGGGGACCCTGTATTTCCGCGTTGGCGACGCACACCGCGCACTCGAGACTTTGCGCACCGCCATCGTGGAACTGGAGAAGGTCTCCAACAATCCGGCGCTGGCCGGCACGCTGCGAATCGCGGGCATCGCCGCAGCCAGCATCGGGCAACACGATCTCGCGCTCGAGTACCTCCGGCGCTCTGCGTCGATGGAGACCAGCGCGCACGACGTGAACCGCACGCGTGTACTCATCGCAAGCGAGTTGCGCCAGGTCGGCGACCTCAAGGACGCCGAGGCCGAACTCCAGCACTCGCTGGAATCCGAAAACAAAGTGGTGCGCGCCGATGCCCTGGCCGAACGCGCGCGCCTGCGTCTCGCCCAGCGGCGGCCGGATGCCGCGGTGGCCGACCTGCGATCGGCGGATGCGGCTTACCGGGACGTAGGCCTCGAGTTCAGCCGCATCGACACCACCGCCATGCTCGCGCAGCTGCTTCTTGCCGCGAAGGACGTCGAAGGCGCGTCTCGTGCCGCCGATGAAGCCGTGTCCATCGTGCGCCGGCTTCGTGTGAATTCCGCGAACCCCGAATGGCGCGCCCGTTTCCTGTCGGCAAAGTACGCGCCTTTCGAAGCGCGTATCGCCGTGGATCTGGCAGCACCGGCATCGGCGAGCCATCCGCCGGAGTGGATAGCCTTTCGCACCGCCGACGAGATTCGTGCCCGCTCGCTTGCCGACCAGCTGGCCGGCGCCGCCGGGTCGCGTCGCGCGGAGTCCGTTGAAATCGGCCAGCTGCGCGATGTCCTGACCGCGCTGCAATTGCGCCTGGAAGCAAGGGCGCAGAATCCGCAAGCCGATGCGGCCGTTACCCTGGAGCTGCGGCGCGAGATCGCCGAGTCGAGCGCAAGACTCGATGAGCTTCGGGCCCGGCATGAGCCGGTGGTGGAAAGCTCGTTGCGCCTGCCGGTCTCGTTGCAGGAAGTTCAGAAGAAGCTGCCGGCCGATACCCTGGTGCTGGCATTCTTCGTAGGCGACGGCGCGTCGCACGCCTGGCTGCTGGGCAAGGACCTGCTTCGGCACCAGGTATTGCCGGGGCGCGCGCGGCTGCAGCAACTCATCGACGCCAGCGCGGACCACGCGGCCGACACATCGGCCACGCGCCAGACCGAACAGCAGCTGGGCGCATTGTTGTTAGCAAGGATTCTCGACGGCGCGACCGGGAAGAAGTTGCTGATCGTTCCCGACGGCCCGCTCAATGCGGTGCCGTTCGCGGCGTTACCGGCGGGCGCGCAGCCCGATGTGCTGCTGCTCGACCGGTACCTGATCGGATACGCGCCTTCGCTGGCGCTGGCTTTCGCGCAGACCGCGCAAGCCCGCCCAGCCGCAACCCGCGTCGCGGTGGTATCCGACCCGGTGTATGCGCCGGACGACCAGCGACTGCCGTCACTCGGCGCGGCCGGCAATCACCGCGGTTCGCGGCAACCCTCGCCCAACAAGCTCACTCGCCTGCCCTACTCGGCGCTGGAAGCACGCGCGGTGCGCGACACCTTCGGCCAGAGGGACACGATTTCGCTGGCCGGATTCGAGGCCACGCGCGATCGCGTCCTGGAGCTCGCGTCGCAGGATCTGTCGGTGCTGCATTTCGCCACGCACGCCATCGCCCGCGAGGATGCGCCGGAGCGATCCGCGCTGTTCCTGTCCGAATATTCGGCGGACGGCGACTACGAAGCGGACAGCCGTCTATCCACCAGCGACATCATGAGCTCCGGGTTGCGCGCGCGCGTGGTGGTGCTCTCGGGTTGCGCCACCGGTGACGGCAGCACGTTGCGCGGCGAAGGCGTTCTCGGCCTGACCTACGGTTTCCTGGCGAATGGCGCGGGCGCGGTGGTCGCCTCGCTGTGGCCCGTGGAAGACGCGTCGACGGCGCGGCTCATGAGCGAGTTCTACAAGGCATATCGCGCGGACGGCAATGCCGCCGACGCGCTGCGCGCCGCGCAATTGCGTGCGCGCGCGACCCGGCAGACGGCCGCGGTCTGGTCAAGTTTCGTGGTGCGGGCGAACGGATTTCCCTGAGTGGTAGATAGAGGGAAGGGCGCCAGTTGAACGCGCATGGGAGTGGGTGGTTGGAAATCAGGAGTGTTTATGAAGAATTTCAAGATGTCGATGAAAAGTGGCGTGCGGGCCGGCCTCGTGGTCGGGCTTGCCATGTCGGCGCTGGCGATGGCGGGCGACGTCAATTCGAACTACGCAGGTTGGCTGGGTCGCGAAATCACGATCACGTCGTCGCCGGTGAATGATCAGATTCCATTGGGCGGCAAGCTCACGTTCATATACGACGCCGACGACGACGTGGTGCGTGTTTGCACGCGCACGGCGCCGGGACAGCGCGGGCCGTGGCGCATGGACCTCGCCAACGGTTGCAACGTGGCGTTGCTGTTCACGCAGGGCACCCGTTATTGCACGCTGGAAGACGTGAAGGCTGGCGATGGCGAAGTGCTCTCGCAGTGCCATCGCCTGCGCAGTCGCGAAGTGGCGCTCAAGCCGTCGGCCAACAAGGGCGCGGTCGAACTCAAGGATCTGCTGGTGTTCCTGCTGCCCGGTCAGCGCGGCAAGAACTCCATCGCGATCCTGATCGACACGCCGTCGCGCGTGACGGGTGACAGTGTGGTGGTCGGCCACCAGTGATCCGCCCGGCCTGGGTGGCGCGCCTCGCTGCCCTGCTGTGCCCGTTCGCGGTCACGGCAGCGCTGGGTGCGTCACTCACGCCGGTCAGTTCGCCATGGATTTGCCGCGGCGAGGGCTGGGACCTCGCCGCAGGCAGGTTTCCAGCTGAGATCGCGGGATATGTGGCGGAGCTGGGCACGCGTCCCTTCGACTCCCGCTCGGCCTGCGCGCTCTGGGCCGGCCTGTATTCCAAGCGGCGCGGAACCATCGCGGCCAGTGAGCCGCCGCCGCCGCGATTCATCATTTTCCCCTCGGCGACTTCCGATGTGCGCCGCCTTTCCTCGTTTCTCGCCGACTCCGGGGCCGTGCGCGGCCTCGAGCGTCGCCGCAATTACCTGATTGCCTCATTCGACAAGCGGGTATCGGGTGCCCACCTGCTCCGACTTCTTGCTTCTGAGCATATCGAGTACGCCGAGCCGGATTGCGACGGGCCGGACTTCCTCACCACCTCCAACGAATTTCTGAACACCGGGATCGCGCGCGAATGCTGGTTGCGAGGCGCGCGCGCCGTGTTCCCCAACGATCCCTGCATCGACGAACTCTGGGGCCATGAGCTCATCGGCTGGAACCCCGGCCTGGCCGCGAAATCGCTGCCGCGCATGGTCGCCGTGCTGGATTCGGGCATCGACGCTTCACATGAAGATCTCAAGCGCAACATCGTCGCCAGCAACTTCACGCGCACGCGCAGCGAGAGCGGACGCCTGAACGCGCGTTGCGCGACCAGCGGCCGCTGCTACAGCCACGGCACCGAGATGGCGGGCACCATCGGCGGTCGCATGGACAATGGAATCGGCGTCGCTGGAGTCGCGCCCAACAGCCTCCTTCTGCCCATCGTCATCAGCAGCGTGGACACGCGCATGCTGGCGCGCCTGTCCACCATCGCGCAGGGCATCGACGAGGCCGCGCACAGCGGCGTCGACATCATCAACATCAGCGCCAAGTGGCCCGTGGATAGCCGCGCCATCTCCGAAGCAATCCTGACCGCCGTGGGCGGCGAAGCGGCCCACCGGCGCCTGGTGGTGACCGGATACACGACCACGTTGCGCGGCGACGACACCGTGCGAGAGTACTACCCGTCTCGCTACCGCTGCCTGCCTGGCGTCCTGGCTGCCGTGCCCACCGACATGCGGGGTCGCAATCTGTCGAACCCTAAGGGTCGGCCAAATGCGAACGACGGACGAATTCAGGCGCCGGGCGTGGACATCGTGGTGACGACCACAGAGAATTCCGACGGTGGCTACACCCTGTCCGAGGCGGCCGGCGCATCCAGCGCCGCGGCCTACGTGTCCGGGACGGTGGCCCTGGTCTGGGGCAGCCCGCCGCTCAACAAGTGCGACGCCCAGCAGATAAAGGAACTGTTGTTCTGCAGGAGCAAGAGCAGCGATTCGACGCGGTACCCATGGATCAATGTCGATTTCCTTCGAGAACTCGCCAACGTCGATCCCGAAGCTGAATGCGGCTCGGCAATGGAAGCGCTCGGCTGCCGCTAACTACTCGCCGGTTGACTCCTCTGGCGGTGCCGCGTGAGCACCGTGCCACCCGTCGACGAAATCGAACGCATCGTCATCGAGGCGCTCACCGGTGATCGTGGCGCCGAGGGACGCATGCTGCAGGCGCTGCGTCCCGGCGTGCTCGCAGTGCTCAGATTTGGCGCGTTTCACCGCTGGATCGACGCCGAGGACCTCACGCAGGAAACCCTGCACATCGTGGTCGAACGCGTTCGGGCGCGCAGCATCGACGACCCCCGCAAGGTGTTCGCGTTCGCCGCGGCCACCGCGCGCAACCTGGCGCTCAACGCGGCGCGCAAGATGCTCCGCCAGCAGACCGTGGTGGATTCCGAGCTCGTCGACGAACTCGCGCAGAACCTGGAGATGGAACAGAGCGATCTGTCCGACTCCGACGATCGCCACCTGGCACAGGCCGTGGCGGAGTTGCTCGAGGAACTCCCCACCGAGCGCGACCGGCAACTGCTCATGCGTTTCTATCTAGACGGGACGGACAAGCAGCAGCTTTGCCGCGAGCTCGGACTTTCCCCTAAGCATTTCGACCGCGTGCTGATGCGGGCGCGTTCGCGGCTGCGCAC
This sequence comes from Steroidobacteraceae bacterium, assembly GCA_029266835.1. Taxonomy (GTDB): domain Bacteria; phylum Pseudomonadota; class Gammaproteobacteria; order Steroidobacterales; family Steroidobacteraceae; genus CADEED01. Next base: position 2,139 of record JAQSWD010000120.1, on the reverse strand, counting down.
CATCATTGAACGGCGGGCCCCTCACCTGGCCCTTTTCCCCCGCGTGACCGCGATTTTGCTGACCCTGGGGATGTCATTCACATTTTGGGTGAGGCATTTTGACTCCTGGTGACACAAGTCACTCATGAAGTCTCTTGATCGCAACGCCCTGGATGAGCAGACCCGGCTGGTCGCGCGTTATGTCGCAGGTGACCTTTCCCGTTCCGAGCGCGCCGAATTCGAAGCCTGGCTGGTTGCCTCCCCTGAACTTGCCGCCGAAGTCGAGATGGAACGTCGACTGCGGCGCGGCATGGCGAGCGCGGCACGACGCGGCTGGCTGAGCCGGCGCGCGCCTGCCAAGGTCAGCAATGACCGGCGCTGGCACATGGCCATGGCGGCCAGTGTGCTGCTGGCGATGGGGCTGACCGTCAGCCTCACGCTGCCACGCAACGGGCCCGCGGGCGCATCCCGCCTCTCGGCGGGATCCACCACGCAGGCCAGTCCGCTGACCGTCCGTCTCGGCAAGCTGCGCAGCTCCGGCGGTTCCCCCGACATCCGCTACTCGCTGACCAAGGCGCCGGCCCAGCTCACGCTGGAGCCCGACGTGGTGGTCCTCACCTGCGAGAACGGCGCCATCGAGCTGGAATGCGTGGGCGGCGGAATGCCGCAGACGCCGCAATACGCCGAGTACGAAGTCGACCTGGTCAAACGTCACGGTTCGACGCTGGCCTGGCGCTCCGCGCGACAGGAACCGGCCATGCGCACCGAACTCTCGTTCACGCTGCGTGACCCGGGCAATCTCGATGCCGGGGACTACGACATCGTAGTGCGGGGAATCTCGGCCACGCACGAGGAAGTCGTCGGACGCTTCTGGCTGCAGGTCGCGGCCAACTAGGCAGCCGAGGGCAGCGCGCCTCGCTGCCTGGCGGCTTTTTCCCGCCTGCCACGCGTCGCGTGGCTCAGGAAACCAAGCCCGAAGCGAATGGGTGACGCTCCGCGACCTCGAACGAAGGGGCGGGCGCGATGCCCTGTCGTTGGCGGAGCAGTCAGGGCGGCGAGAGCAGTAAGAATGCATCTCGCGTCTTCGCGAGCTGCATTCTTACTGCGTTCTTCGAGCCGACCGCGGAGCCAACGACAGGGCATCGCGCCCGCTCCTGCGCAACAAGCCCAAAGCGTCAGCCCGTCAGCTGAGATATCTCTTGATGCGCGCGTGCAGCGGCGAATGCCGCGGGAAATGCGCGCGCAGGTATTCCATCTGGTCGGCGAGCACACGCCGGCCTTTGAGGAAGATGTACTCCGCATAGGTCGGGGTGAAGGGCACGGCAATGAGCTGCATCTTGGCCTGCTCTGGTGTGCGCGACGCCTTGAGGTTGTTGCAGCGGCGGCATGCCGCGACGACATTCGTCCATACGTCCCGGCCACCCTGGCTGAAGGGACGGATATGGTCGCGTGACAATTCTTTCACCGGAAAACGCTGCGCGCAGTACAGGCAGAAGTGCGCATCCCGGCGGAACAGCGTCTGGTTGTTCAGCGGCGGGACGTAGTCCTGGCGGGTGTTGCCGGGGTTGCCGGTGTGCCCGACGGTGGCGACGATGGAGTTCACTTCGAGCACGGTGCGGAAGCCCGTGCGAGCGCTGACCCCGCCGTAAAGCTTGAACAGCGGGCTGCCGCAGGTATAGGCCACCTGCTCCTGGTGGTAGAGCCGCGCCGCTTCCTTATAGTCGATCCACTCGAGCGGCATGCCCGAAACGTCAGTTCGTAGAACGAGTTGGGAGAGCGCTCGACCCACGTCGCTCGCGATGAGGTACAGATCATTGCCGAGGCCGTGATCCGCCTTGTCCAGATCGATGCCCAACATTGAGCATGTAAGATAAGCCAGTCGTATGCGAGAATTCAACGTCGCAAGACGTTCATTTAACACGGGAAAAGAAGGCCTTTGGCTAGCAAGCCACGGGCGCTTGTCTCAAAGACCGGGGGAGTCAGGACAATGCCGATCACGATAGGCGCGCTCAAAGAGGGCGCGCCCGGTGAAACTCGCGTCGCGCTCGTACCTGAAGTCGTCGAAAAGTTCGTCGCCGCCGGCGCCAAGGTGGTGCTCGAACCGGGCGCCGGAGTCCGCGCGCAGTTCCCGGACGCGCTCTACAAGAAGGGCGAATGGGC
>JAQSWD010000216.1 GCA_029266835.1 Steroidobacteraceae bacterium | reverse complement strand
GCTGATGCGATTGCTGGCCGGGGCGTGGCCCGAACTCGAGATCGTGGGCATGGCGAGGAATGGTCGCGAGGCCGTCGAGATGTTCGAGGCTTCGCAGCCCCAGATCTGTTTCCTCGATGTGCAGATGCCGGGCATGACGGGCGTCGAGGCTGCGCGCCATATCGGCACGCGCGCGCACCTGGTGTTCGTGACGGCGTTCCAGCAGTACGCCATCGAGGCGTTCGATCAGGGCGCGCTCGACTACCTGGTGAAACCCATCGAGCCCGCGCGGCTCTCTGCGACCGTCAAACGCCTGCAGGAGCGCGTGCGGACCGCGCAGCCCGCATTGAACGATGAACTGCTGCAGCAACTGGCCAGGGCCATGCATCGGGATTCCGCGCCGCCGTCGCTGCGGTGGTTGCGCGCGTCCGTGGGCAATACCGTGCGCCTGATCGACGTCGCGAAAGTGGATTTCCTGCGGTCCGAGGACAAGTACACGCTGGTGGCGTATCGCGACGAGAATGGGGCCGCGGCGGAGGCCGTGGTGCGGACGCCGCTGAAAGACCTGCTGATGCAGCTCGATGCCACGCAGTTCGCGCAGGTGCATCGGTCGGTGGTGGTGAACCTGAGCGCCGTCGGGCATGTCACGCGTGGCGAGAACGAGACGGCTGACATCCACCTCAAGGGCCGGAGCGAAGTGCTGCCCGTCAGCCGGGCCTATCTACACCTGTTCAGGCAGATGTAGCGCGTAGACGAGGATGGCTCGCAGGCTGTGACATTGTCAGTCTGCCCTGAAGATCAGACGCTGCACCATGAGCCGGGGCTCGGTGGATTCGGAGCGATTGAACCTCGCGGCCTTCATGGCCTCGATGGCCGCCTGATCAAAAAGTCCGGCGGGTTCGCTTTCCACGACACGCACGGTTTGAACGCGGCCCTGTGGTGATATCTGGCATTCGACACGAACCCAGCCAGACACGCCCTTGGCTTCCCGCGGGTGCCGGGGTTGGGGCGGCTTCAGCATGACCAGAATTTCGCGGTGGCCGGCCACTTCAACCGTTTCACCGCTCGAAGTCGGCGGCGCCTGGGACGGCGCTGGTTTAGCTGACGCCAGCTGGAAAATCAAGCCAGCGCCAAGGGCAAGCGGATGCAGGCGTCACGTTCGGCGCGGACAGTTCGTGTCCGCCGAGCCATCCAGGTCCAGGCGCCGAGCGAAGCGGCCAGGCATACCGCGGTATAGAAAAGCAGGAACTCCACCGCATCGATGAAATGCAGGAGTTGAAGCGTCCACAGTACTGCGACGAAGGCCGCGACGATCGCGACATGCCAACGCCCCACGCGTATGGCCCGCAAAGACGCATCTGCGCGCCGGATGCCGATGCGCAGGATGGACTCGGAGGTTTCGTCATCCCAGGCCAGGCTCGCACGGCGCGCCATCGCCGTCGCCACGCCCAGCACCGGTGCGGCGATCAGCAGCACCGTCGCGCTCAAGGTGAACAGCAACCTGTGTTCGGGCTGATGCCCGGCGATCCACGCGAACCAGATTCCAACGCCCAGCGTGATGCAACACCCCAGGACTTCGAGCGCCAACACGAGGTGCGGAATCCAGCGCGCGCGGCGCAAACGACTCAGGACCTGGTCCGCGTCGAATTCCTGCGATTGCCAATCGCGCTGCAGGCTGCGAATGAGATCGTCACTCATGGCCAAGCCGCTCCTTGAGTTGTTTCTTGGCGCGGTTCACCCGCACACCCACGTTGTCGATGGTGATGCCCAGCGTCTCGGCGATTTCTTCGTAGCTCATGTCTTCGAGGATCAACGTCATCACCTGGCGGTAGGGCAGCGCGAGTTGCCGAACCGCTTCGAGCAGGCGTTCACCGCGTTCGGCCTGGATGAGCGACTGCTCATGGCTGGGCGTAGCGCAATCCGCGTCATTGCCAGGCTGCTCGTGAGCCCGCAGGCGCATGCGTTGCGTGATGTGGCTCAAACTGCGGTTGTGTGCAATACGAAACACGAATGGCTTCAACTTCCCGGGCTGCGTGAGGCGCGGTAGCGAGACGACGATGGCCATGAGCACCTCCTGCAACAGCTCGGCGCGGAGCGCGTGGTCGCGCTCGTAAGAGGCCACGACGCGCGCTAACGCGGGCGCGAATCGAGTGACGACTTCATGGGCATCGAATGGCATCCAGTACATAGTCTCGCAGGAACACGGTTTCTTACATCCAGTCGAAAATGTAATAGGGCGGTGGGTAACCGGGACTGGAGGTGAGTCCGCAATGGGCGGACCTCTTCCTGGATATTCGCCATGACCTTCGAAAATACCCGTCGAACTCTGTTGACCGCCTGCGCGTCGCTGCTGCTGGGTCTGCTGCCGGGCTGCGCCTCCCAGCGCCTCGCGCCGGGCGCGGACGTCTATCACAACTTCACATTGGTGGATCCGGCCTCGCAGAAGCGCGTGGCCAACGCGTGGGTGGTGGTCGAAGGCGGCCGTCTGGCCCGCATCGGTTCGGGGCAGCCTCCCCGAACAACAGACTCGGCGCGTTCTCACGACCTGGCGGGCCGCTTCGTACTGCCCGGCCTCATCGACGCGCATGCGCACATCACCGCCTCCGGGATCGTGAAGGTGGACATGGTGGACGGCGCGCCCCTCTTGTCCATGAAACTCGATGAGGCGATCACGCAGCGCAGTGGGCGCATGGCGCTGGCGCGCGGAGTCACGACCGTCCGGAACCCAGCTGGCAGTCCCGAAGCCAATGCCAAATACGATCGCATGATCGCCACGGGCGAGTGGATAGGCCCGGAAGCCCGCCACGCGGGCGCCGTCATTCAACCACCGCCGATGGGCGGGGAAATGTTCGTGTACCCGCATACCGAAGCCGAATGGCAGGCCGAAGCCGCACGCCAGGCAAAACTCGGCATGACGTATTTCAAGCTCTACACGGATTTGACCGAGCAGGAACTCGCCACCGGAATCCGCGTGGCGCATGAACATGGTTTGAAGGCGATCGCACACCTCAACAGCGTGAGCTGGACGCGCGCGGTCGAGCTTGGAGTCGACGGACTCGAACACGCGCTGCCCACGAGCCCCGACCTGCTCGAGCCCGAGGCGCGTGCCAGGTTCATCGCCGAGCGCGACGCGACGTCCCGCTTCATGTACCGGTGGTTCGAGCATGTCGATCTCGATGGCCCGCTGATGCGCCAGCTGGCCGAACTGCTGGCGCGCAAGAAAATCCCGGTCAATCTCACGCTCATCGTCAATGAGCTGATTTACAACACGGATGATCTCGCGCGAGTGCTGCCGGAATCCCAGATGAAGTATTTCCATCCGGACGTCGTCGCGGTCCATGAAGCGCAGCTGCGCGCCAGCGCCGCGGGCTGGACTCCGGAGGACTACACGCGCGCGCGTGCGGTGATGCCGAAGGTGCTGGCGTTCGCGCGCTTGCTGCACGAGGCTGGCGTGCCGATGATGATCGGCACCGACGGCGGCGGCGGCATCATGATGGATCGCGAGATGCAGCTGCACCGCGAGGCGGGGATTCCGGTGTGGGAGGTGCTGCGCATGGCAACCTC
>JAQSWD010000215.1 GCA_029266835.1 Steroidobacteraceae bacterium | reverse complement strand
GCTGGCCAAGGGCCTCAAGTGGGAGGAACTGGCGAAAACGCTCGGAACCAGCAAGGAGTGGGGCACAGCCGCCTTGCTTGGCCAGATGACGCTCACGCGTGCCCAGGCCGAAGCCATCGGCGCGCAGCTCGGCCTGACCAGCGAGGCCATCACCCTGCTGCAGCAGGCCCCTTACAAAGGGTCATTGCCCACGACCGTGCCCACCGACCCGTTGATCTACCGCTTTCATGAGTTGATCTCCGTGTATGGCACCACGTTCAAGGCGCTGATCCACGAGGAGTTCGGCGACGGCATCATGAGTGCCATCGATTTCCGGATGTCGGTGACACGCGAGCCGGACCCGAAGGGCGACCGCGTGAGCATCGCGATGAGCGGGAAGTTCCTGCCGTACCGGACTTACTAGCCGGTCATCTCGCCGGTCAAGCGACCGCCGGCTTGCGACCGCCGGCTTCTCCGCTTCGCCCATCATGTATTCCATGAGGCCGTTGAAGGCGTCCTCCGCGCTCGCGTAGCGAAGCTCCGGGCTCTTTGCCACCAGTTTCTCCAGGAAGACCTGATGCTTCGCGAACGGTTCGGGTAGTTTGGGGATCGGCGCCTTCTTGTGCATCTCGAACAGCGCCACCAGCGTGGCCGCGGCGTACATGCGCTGCCCGGTGAGCAGCTCGTACAGCATCACGCCGACGCTGTAGAGGTCGGAGCGCTCATCGGCCGTGCCGCCCAGCGCCTGCTCGGGCGACAGGTAGTAAGGCGTACCGATGACCACGCCAGCGAGTGTCTTCGCCACCGGGTCGGCATCGCGGCGCGCGCTGCCGAAGTCCACCAGCGCGATGGTGCCATCGTCGCGGAACATCACGTTCGCCGGCTTGAGATCGCGATGGATGATGCCCGCGGCATGCACCGAAGTCAGCGCCGACAGGATCGACCCGATGATGATCAGCGCTTCCTCGGGCTGCGGACGTTCACGCGCGATGCGCGCGCGCAGGTCGCCAGCGGGGAAGTATTCCATGACGATGTACGCATGTGTCTCGCTGAAGCCATGTTCGTACACCTTGGCCACGTAGGGGCTGTCGATGCTCGAGGCGGCGAAATACTCCTGCACGAAGCGCGACAGCAGGTCGGAGTCGCCGCTGCCCTCGGCCTTGAGTACTTTCAGCACCACCTGAGATTTGTCGGGGCGTTCACACAGGCAGACATTGGCGGTGGCGCCGCTGCCCAGCGACTTGATCGGCGTGAAGCCCACGATGCCCGCGGACTTGAGCACGGCGTCGGCGTCGGCCAGACGTTTGGCCTCGCGCGCCTGGGTGTCGGGTTGGCCGGTCTTCGTGCGCTCGGCGAGTGTCGCGGCCAGCTCGGCGCCACGGCTGCGCTCGGGCTTTGGCGTGTCAGGCTTTGGCGTGTCAGCCTTCGGTAGTTCAGCCTTGGGTGTCGCCCGGGATGTCTCGGCGTTGGCGGGCCTGGCCTCTGCCGATGTGGCCTCGGCTTTCGCAGGCTCGACGTTCGCCGGGTCGGCCTTCGCGGGCTCTGCCTGGAGAGCCTGCGGCTCCGGCCTGACCTCGACGGCCGAGGGACGCGACTCGGACTTGCGCGGCGGCTTCTCGGCAATGGGCGGTGCGTTCACCTCGATTTCGGCCGGCGGTCGGTGGCGCGAAACTTCGCCGGGCACGCGCACGATCTTCGGGAAGTTAGGCTTGCCGCGCAGTTCCGAGAGCCACAGCAGGCCTTCGCGGCGCAGGTATTCGTCGTCGATCAGCACGTGGGCGTAACGATCCCAGCGGAATTCCGCCGGCGGCTTGCCATAGGCGGCGAGGTCGTGGACCTCGAGCCTGGCCTGCGGCCATTTTTCGATGGCCATGCGGCGGGCGCGATTCACCAGGCCGGACGCATGACGAATGATCAGCACTCGTTCGGTCATGGCCGGAGCTCTCGCGGCTTCACCTGCTGCGCTCACTTCTTGGTCACCGTGTGGCGCTCGATAATGGCGCGCAGTTTCAGTTCATCCACGGGCTTGGTGAGATAACCGTCGCAGCCGGCCATCGTGCCGCGGATCTTGTCGAAGGTCTTGTCCTTGCTGGTCAGCATGACGACCTTCATCAGGTTGTTGTCCTTGTTCTTCTTGATCATCTTGCAGACGTCGTAGCCGTCCATGCCGGGCAGCATCACGTCCAGGAAGATCATGTCGAAATGGTTCTTGGAGATCTTGAACAGCGCTTCCTCGCCAGAAGACGCGAATTCCGGATTGATCCCGTAGGGCTGCAGCTTGTTCTGCAGGAAGGTGCGCATCAGCGGGCTGTCGTCCACGGCGAGCACGCGGAAGTTGTGTTCTTCGTGGCGCGGAGTCGGGGTTGCCGAGACAGGCGCCACGGGGGCCGGCGGCGGCGCCGCGGGAGCGGCGGCGACCGGCGTGACAGGCGCGGCCACCGCGGGCGTCTCCTGCCTGAGCACGGGCACGGTGGCCGTCGACGGCGCATCGGGAATCTTCGCGGACGCGGGTAGTGAGGCCGAGAGCGGCGGCGTCGGAACCACGCGCAGGTTGGCGCGCGTATTGCTGGGCGCCACCGCGGCGGCGAGTGCCGAGGGCGACAGCGGCGTTGCGCCACTCGTGGGCGGCAGCGCGGGCTTGTCGAGCGTCTTTTCGCCCAGCGATCTCTCGCCGAGCTTGTCGGTGAGGATCCGGTCCACGGTCTTGTCGGTCACCGGCTTTTCAGCGGACGGCGCGACGTTGGGCTGCAAGGTGACGTGCGGCAGCACGGTGGCGGACGGTGCGGCAGCGGTCATGGGCGCGGCGGCGACGGCGGCGGCACCGGCCAGTGTCGAGCCCGCGGCGGTGGCGGAGAAGGGCGCGGGGCCATTCATGCTTGCGGACAAGGTCGGCTGCTGC
>JAQSWD010000119.1 GCA_029266835.1 Steroidobacteraceae bacterium | reverse complement strand
CATTTGCTAGAAAACGGGGACGCGCCTGAAGCAGGCACGTCCCCGTTTTCCCGCTTCGCGGGCAAATGAGGAATGTCCCCATTTCTTTCTTCCCGAGCGGGAGGCTGCGCAGACAGAGCTGTCACCGCTTCGCTTGGGACTGCTGGTGAACGCGGACTTGGGTTGAACCACCAAAGAGTACCTTCGCGCTGACGCCTCCCGCTCGGCGCCCTCTACTTCGCGCCGAACACCGCCACCGCCGCGCCAACCTTCCAACGCTTCACCTTCGATCGGGACCGTGGTGAGGAGTGGTCGGAATGGAAGCGCGGTCAACTCGCGATTTGGCGGCGCGGTCGAACGGAGATCAGACCCTCCGGCCGAAAGCGCGGCTATTTGGCCAGTTGCACTTCGATCTCCACCAGCATGCCCGGAGCGACGAGGCCGGCCACTTGCACGGTGGATCGCGCGGGTAGATTGGGCTGCTCTTTGGTGCCGAAGTACTGCGTGTACGCGGCCATCATGCCTTCGAAGTCCATTTTTCCTTCCTTCGCGGGGTCGCCGACCAGGTAGACGGTCATCGCGACCACGTCGCCGAAGGTCAGGCCCAGTTTGTCCAGTGAATCCTTGATGCGGGCGAACACGCTGGCGGTCTGGGTCTTCGTGTCGCCCCAGTACTCGGGCGTACCGGGTTTGGCGCGGCGTGGGCTGCCATCATGGCCAGCACGACGGTGGCGGCGGCGCTGAGCAGGAACTTCTGGAGTTGGGACATGCGTATTCCTCTAGAGGGTATTGATGTACGCCACCACGTCGGTGATGGCCTTGTCGTCCGGCAAAGTGGAGCTGATCGCGCGCATCTGCGCACCCGCGGTGTCGCGCTCGTCGGCGCCACGCAGACCCAGCTTGTAGTTGCGCAGCTGCGTGACCAGGTACCAGTCCGAGCGCGCCGCCAGCGCGGGCGCCTGCAGCTGGGCATTGCCCTGGGCCTTGTCCCCATGGCAGGCGGCGCAGGTTTGATAGAGCTGCTTGCCATGCGAGGTGTCGCCGGTAATGGTGGGCACGGGTTTCTTCGGCTTCAGCGTCGCCACCCAGGCCACCGCCGCCGCGAGCGTATTCTCCTGCTTCAAGCGCAGACCCACGGGCATCATCTCGTGGCCGGATGCATCTTCTGCCTGCGTGCCACGGATTCCCGCCGCGAAGTTCTCGAGCTGGCGCGCGAGATACCAGGGTTCCATTCCCGATAGTTTGGGCGCGCGGATGCCGTAGTTGCCGTTGAATCGAACGCGTTCTCCGCTTTCGCCACCACGCACATGAGTGCCGACACGGCCAGCGCCGCGATTTTCCATGCGCGGCGCCTCATGCGGTCACCGCGTTGCCGAGCCGCTCGCGCGCGTCGATGTCGGCGATGGCGTGATGCGCCGACGCGATCGCGCCCTCCTGCCAGCCCGGGTGGTAACTTACCTGGTCGCCGATGAGGTAGTGAGACCCGACGGGCTTCTGCAGCGTGGTGAACCAGCGCTGGAACAGCTCCGGCTCCCACTGCGCCGCGCAGCCCAGCATGTGGTTCATCTGGTGCCAGGCAATGGTCACGCCGTTCTCCACGTACTTTCCGTAGTCGGGATGGATCTTGCTGCCCTGCTCCACGGCCAGCCTGATGCGCTCCGGCGGTGACAGCCGGGCAAACTTCTCGCCGGCGCGCGGATCGAAGGTATACGCCGCCAGCACCACGCCCTTCTGGCGATGGATGCCGTGCGCCGGATACCAGATCTGCTGGATGTCCTGCAGCGTCCAGGAGATGCCGCCGAAGATGCCCTCCTTCTCCCAGAAGCGCTCCTTCATCTGCAGGCCGATCTTGAACAGCTTGCCGCGCGGTATCGCGGTGAGCCCGGTCGAAAAATCTTTCGGAAAGTTGTGTTCGACCCCGGCCAGCAGCTGCACCGGAATGCAGTTGAGCACGTAGTCGGCCTGCGTCGTCACGTACTCGCCGTTGCGGCGATAGGTGACGTCCACGCCACGTTCCTTCACGCGGATCTTCTGCACCTGCGACTCGAGCTGCACCAGGTGGCCTACCTGCCGCATGAATCCATCGACGATGCGATCCATGCCGCCGACGGGCTCCATCATCATCGCGGCCTGGTCGTCGGTCTCGCCGAAACTCATGATGAACATGAAGCGTGACTTCATGAGCTCGCTGGGCGACAGCGGTTTCTTCAGTACATCCGCGCGCGTGTAGTCGTGGCTCGCCAGCCCCGAACGGCTCGTGCCCATGTACCGGAACTGCGGATCGAGTTCGCCGAACTGCCGGATGTACTCGCGCAACTGCTCCCAGTCCGCCGAGGACATCGGCCCGGTGAGATCGTCCTTGCGGATGGATTTCGCCATCAACTCGGCCACGAAGCCGCGCGAGTCGTTGAGGTACTCCCGCGCACGCACGGGTTTGCCGCCGAACATCGCGTCGTCCTGCACCCAGGCATTGCGGTTGTCATTGATGAAGGGCGCGAGTTCGACGTCCAGCTCCTTGCAGTACTCGAGCAGGTGCTGGTGGTGCCCGGGGATGCGCGCGGGACCCGCATTGAAGAACAAGTCGGGGTCCTTGTCGAACTCGCAGACCTGTGGATAGCCGGTCTCGTCGATGCGCGACCCGTGCCGCAGCGTGAGGTTACGCCCGCCCGCGCGGAACGAAGCCTCCAGCACCTGCACGTCGTATCCCTTGCGATGCAGCTCGTACGCGGCCGTGAGACCCGAGATACCGGCACCCAGGATCAGCACCTTCCTGGACTTGCGGATTGCGGCGATCTGCGGCCGCGCCGCCGCCACCGCGGGGAGCAACCCCAGCGCGGCGGCGGCGCGGAACACCGCGGTGGAGCCACCCACCGCACCGGCCGCGCGGAGGAAGTCGCGGCGAGAAAGGATTCGACTCACTACCGTACCCCTCTGGTCAGAAGCTGAAGCTGATCTTTCCGTAGTAGTAAGCGCCGTTGATGCCGAACGGCGAGAACGACGGGTACTGGCCCACCGCGCTGTTGTCGTTGTTGTCCATCTGCAGCTGGCGGTGCTCGGCGTTGCGTTTGTCCGGCATCTTGTCGAACACATTGGTGGCGCCCAGCGAGAGCCTCAGGCTGTCCGTGGCCTCGAACGACAGTTCCAGGTTGGTGATCGCGGCGGCACTCACCTCGTTGAGGAAGGGCTCGTCGATACCGCCTTCGATGTCGTAGTCGGACGACTTTCCGTAGAACAGCTCGTGCACGCCCAGCGTGAAACGATCCCACTCGAAGGTGGCGCCGAGATTCACGAGGTACCGCGGCATGGTGGTCTCGAGGTCGGCCAGCGCTTCCTCATTGAACAACGCCTGGTCGGTGCCAAATTCCACGGGCGTGGCACGCACCCGGGTCACCTCGGTCTTGTTGTAGTTGGCGGCGACGCTCCAGTCCACGTTCACCGAACTGAACTCGGTGAGGTAGTTGAACATCAGCTCCACGCCGCGCGTGCGCGTGGTCACGCCATTGGTGAACAGGTTGATGCCCGTGTCGCCTTCGGCCGTCACCGCCGGATCGAGCACGTTGCCGTTGGCGATGATGGCGTCGACGATGACCTGTGAATACAGCTCGCCGTCGATGGTGCCGTAGAACGTGCTGGTGGCCGCGATGCGGTTGCGCACTTCCACCTGGTACAGGTCGAAGGTCAGCGCCATTTCGCGGCCCGGACGAAACACGAAGCCCGCCGACAGGTTCGTGGATTTCTCGGGCGCGAGGCCCGCGCCCAGGCCGAGGATGGCCGTGGCTGGCGCATTGGGCGGCATTTGCACGAAAGCCGTGGTCGGGCCCACGTTGGTGGCCGAGTAGAAAGACTCGGCCATGGTCGGCGCGCGGAAGCCCGTGCTGAACGTGCCGCGCAACGCCCAGTCCGCGTTGAGCTCATAACGCGTGGACAGTTTGCCCACGGTGGTGTCACCGAAATCGCTGTAGTCCTCGTAACGGCCGGCGATGTCGATGGTGAGCGCCTGCAGAGGCTTGATCACCACGTCCACGTAGACACCGGCCACGTCGCGTTCGTGTTTGCCGGAGTCGGACAGGCTGATGCCCGGGAACGACTGGCCACCTTCGAGGTAGCGCGATGCCGCGTCGCCGGGCTCGGCCTCCCAGGACTCTTCGCGATACTCGGCGCCGAAAGCCAGGTTCATCGGCGCGGACATGCCGATGTCAATCTCGCGCGTGATGTCCATGTTCGTCGTCCATTGCGTCTGCGTGTACGTGCCGTCGTAGAAATCCACGGGTGTCTGGCCGGTTTCCGCGAACAGCGACGCATTGGCCGAGTCACGCGTGAACATGTCGATCTCGTCCTTGCCGTAGGTGCTGGAGAGATCCCAGTTCCACGCGCCGGCTTCGCCCTTCACGCCGGTGCCGACCTGGAAGTCGGTCTCCTCGGTTTCTTCGCGCGGGCTGAAACCGAAGGGCCGGAAGTAGATGGTCTCTTCATCCTCATTGACGTAGGCCACGCGGCTGGGCATCCGGAAGTTCTCGAACGAGGCCGCGTGCTTGTCGCCCCAGGTTGCCGTCGCGTAAAGCTCGGTGCTGTCGCCCAGCGGCAGGCCGGCATTCAGCGAGATCAGTTTGATCTCGTAGGCCGCGTCCCCGAAGATCTTGTTGAGGTAGGGATATCCCGGCGCGAATGCCAGATTGCTGTTGGGGAAGGTGGTGAGGTTGGTCTCGTCGATGACGCGAGGATCAACGGCGCCGCGGTCGGTGTGTTCGTGTTCGCGATATTCGGCCGCGAGGTTCAGGTAGCCACCGGCCGGCGAGCCGAAGCCGATGTTCCCGGAGAACGCGCTGGTTTCGCCATCGCCCCGCCCTGGTAAGGGCCGCCGAGGATGGCGAGGCTCGAGGTGGTGTGACGTCGCTTGCCATTGACCAGTACCAGCGTGTGGTTGGGCGAGAGTCCACGCAGCTTCGCCTGCAGCGTCTGGTTTGCCATGTCGCCGCCGAACGCCTGCGCCGTGAACGAGGGCACGACGTTGGCCAGTGCGTTCATGAGGTCGGGACGCCCGGCGCTTTCGATGCTCTCGGCCGTCAATACCTGGACGGGCGAGGAACTGCTGAACGCGTCGATGCCGCTGGCGCGCGTTCCGGTGACGATAACGGTTTCGGTGGCATCCGCGTCGGCGGACGCATCCGCGTCTTGCGCCTGCGCGGTCGAGATTGCGAGAGGAACGAGGGCCAATGGAAGCAGCGCGGAATATTTCCGGAGCCGGTGGTTAGACATGAATTTTTCTCCCTGGTACGTGAGTTTTTCTCATCGTCGGCCGTTGCACGCGCCGTTTGCGGGAGGTGTTGCAATAACCCGGCCAACCACCAGTCGGGCGACGAGCGCTGGCCGCGCGGAAGGCCTAACAACCTTGATAAATCCCCGGCGATGCGCGGGGTTGGACGCGGACGTGATGTTTCGATCGCGCCGTCGCGGACGGCGTTGCATCACGTGGGGGAAAAACAAAACGCGCGATTAACGCGCGTGACGAATCTTTATTGGTGCGCGCGGCGGGCGCGACCGGCGCGGCGTCGGAGCCCGCCGACCTTGTGCCACACCAACAGGGCCAGCAACGTCAGCGCCAGCCACTCCATGCGACCACCGCCGCCCGAACTTCCCGACGCATTGCTCGCGGCCACCGTGGCGCCGCTGATCTCCACGGCCACGTCGCGCGAATCGTTGGCCGGGTTGGTGTCGTTGGCGACGATCACCTTCACGTTGCTGATATAGCTGCCATTGATGCTGCCACGCACGCTCAGGCTCACGCTGGCGCGAGCGAAGGGGTCGAGGGTGTCGAAGTCACAGCGCAACGTGGTGTCGCCGCTGCAGATGCCTTCACTGGCGGAGACCTCCGCGACGGTTACGCCAGTTGGCAGTGTCACCTCGAGGCGCGGCGTCATCGCCTTGCTGCCGCCGTTGATCAATTCGATGGTCGGGAAGCTCAGCAGGGTGGAACGCGGCCCGGTCACGCCGCCAGCGACGCGCAGCTCCAGGTCCGTGACACCCAGCGATTCGATGCGCGCGGTAAGCGCGTTGTTGCCGCTGGCGACGTCACCCGAAGTGCTGACGCTGACCGTGGGCTCGGCGATCCAGGCGCCCTCGGCAGCGCGATAGGTGACGGTCACCGGCACGCTGGAATAGGCCGGCAGATCGACGAAGTCGCAGACGCCACCCAGCGCGACGTCGACGCGGCAGTCACCGATGTCGGCGGAAATGGCCTCCACACTCAAGGAAGGCAGCGACTGGGTCGCGAGGAATCGCGCCGCCGCCAGCGCGCGATGCCCGGTGCGCACGGTGAACGTCTGCACGCGTGTCTGGCCACCGAACAATCCATCCATGTTCAGCGAGCCACTCACGGACGCGTCCAGAAACGGACGCACCCGCACAGGCCGGGTCAGGGAGTCATTGGCCGGCGCACTGTCTCCGACCGCGGAGACCGCGAATTCGATGTCGTAGTCGCCGGGTTCCTCGAACTCGGCGGTGTAGTCCACATACAGGCTGGCGCCACGGGCCAGCGTGGGCAACGAACACCGCGCGCGGTTCGAGCCGAGCAACGTGCACTGCTGGCCGTGGTGGATGGTCGCCGACTTCAGGAGCCCGGCCGGGTGCAGGGTGATCTCCAGCGTGCCGCTCGCAGCCTGGCGTCCATTCGAGCCCACACCCACCTGCCCTTCGAAGGGCAATCCTTCGAGGCCTGTGCCGCCCGAGGCCAGGGTGATGCCCAGGTCCACGAGATGGTCTATGCGCAGCCGCAGGTCTTCACTGTTGTTGCCGAGGTAACCGTCGTCGGCGACCACGGCCACGGCGGCGATGTCGCCGCTGGTGGGCGCCGTGGCGTGGAAACGCAGCCGCACTACCCGAGCTTCACCGGGCGACAGCGTGCCCAGCCCGCATCGCCAGACGTATGCGCTGGGGTTCGCACAGCTGGCGCCGCCGGCATCGATGCGATCGATGGCCAGCGCGGCGGGGACGGTGAACAGCACTTCGACGCCGTCGGTGACCAGCAGTCCGCGCGAGCGGATGGTGTAGGGAACTTCGTGAACCACGCCCACGGACAGATCCAGCGACTCGACGGGCACGGTGAGCTCCACGTCGCGCGCCGCCTGCACCCAGCCGCCGGCGTTCGCGCCGTTGTTGCCCAGGTCACCATCGCCGGGCGCATTCACGCTGGCGCTGGCGAACAGCGGGCCCGCGTTCTGCGCGGTGACCTGCACCGTCACGCGGCGCGTGGTGCCGGAAGGAATTTCGGACACCGTACAGGACACCGAGTTGACGTTCAGCGTGCACGCGCCACCGCTCACGCTGGCGCCGGTCACGGGCTGGTTCAGGCTCAGCGAAATCGTCGCGTTGGACACCGCCATCGCGCGCAGCGAGCCGAGGTCCGCATGGACCTCGAAAGACGTTCCCACGGCCAGGTCGGATTCACTCACCGACAACGCCAGCCGAGCGTCGATACCCGACCGCAGGCTCACCTGCAGCTGTCGATTGTTGTTGGAGGTGATGCGGTCATTGGCCGCACTGACGCGCGCCTGCGCGGTGATGCTGGCCGCGGTCCTGCTCTGGCCGGTGACGCTGACGCGCACTTCACCTTCGGGCGCGAGGTCGCCGATGGCGCAGGTCACGGTGAAATCGCCGACCGTGCAATTGCCCTGCGAGATGCTGGCCGAATCCAGCCGGTAGGACATGCTGGGCGGCAAGGTCACCGTGAACTCGGTGCCGGACGCGGCGATGTTACCCGCCGAGCGCACCGTGAACGGCAGCGTGAAGGGCAAACCGCCCTCGCCTTGCACCAGGCCCACGTCCGGCGACAGCGTGACGTCGGCGAACTCCGCCGCGGTCACGCAGCTGGCCGCCGCGAGCACCGGCTTCATGGTGTCGATGCTGCATTGGGAGAACGTGCCATAGCCCGTCACCGACGAGGCCATGATGAAACCCGTGGGCGTGCTGGCGCAGGGCGTGCCCGGCTCGCTGTCATGCGAGGCGCCGAAGTTGTGGCCCAGCTCGTGCGCCATGACCAGCGCGGAGATGGTGGTGCCATAGGAACGCTGGCTTGGCCGTGCGGTACGAACTCAGCTGCTCGAGCAGCGTCGTGGGCTTGGTGCTGGTGAACGGGTCTGATTCCGGCGCGATCAGCCGGATGTCGCTGGCGAGGATCAGCAGGCCCACCTGCTCGCTGAAAATGCCCTCGACGATGTTCAGCCGGGCGAGCATGGCCGCCGTCGGATCACTGCCGTCCGCCTGCTGAAACGCGGAATCGGCGATGAGCGAGATATCGAGCTGGCGGGTGATCGACGGCGTGATCACGGCGCCGGTCTGCATCTCGGCCACCATCGACTTGTACTGATCCAGCGCCGTGACCTTGTGCGTGCCCGCGGCCTCATCGAGCGAGCAGAAGTCCGCGGGCAACGCGTCGCGGGTATCCGAGAGCCGGTAGACGACGGTCTGGCCGGGTGCCGCGTTCAGGGGCGTGGTCAACTGGCCGGCGATATTCTCGTAGCGGGTGACTGCATAGAGTTCCTGCCCGTCCCAGATCGCGCCTTCCACGCCCTCGGGTGTTTCGGTCAAGCGAACCCAGGACCCGGGCGCTCCCGCCACCGAGCCACGCAGCAGACGATAGGACTCGAGCGACACCTTCTGGGTCACCGCCAGCTTCTGCAACACACGCTCATTGGCAGCCAGCGCCAGCGAAAAGCGGCGGCCATAGGCGTCGAATTCAGCGACGCCGCTGCTCAGCGGAATATTGACGGGCTCGGCGTATTGAATGGCAGGCTGGCCTGCGCCTGCCTGGGCAATGAAGCCCGAAGCAATCAACCACAGCGCGATCCGGCTGCCCAATCCAACCACCCTAAAGCCCCCAGCGCCGTGTCGGCGATGTTCTTATAGCGGTGTCGGCAGTGTAGAGATCCGGTGTAGGCCTCGGGTGACAATGCGATGCGGCGATTCGCGATTAAGTGACGCAGGCCGCAGGAACATATCGCCACGACATAACGGCGCTGGTCAGGACGCCGCATAGCTCCGGGCGATTGTCATTTTTTCAAAGTGGCGCTGGCCACGAGATGCTCGAACTCGGGCTGCGAGGCTTCGTAGTAATGGCTCGAAACGCCTTCGAGTTTCATGAGGTACAGCCGGCCGTTCACCACGCGCAGCACCGCGGTGCCACGTTTGCCGATGCCGTCGCCGGGCGAGTAGCGGTAGTTCATCTTGAGACCGGTGCCGCCGAGGAAAGGCGCGGGGCTCACCGAGTCCACGGCGAACACGGTGACGCCGGCCACGCGATACGCGCTCTCGACCATCGACACGAGGTCGTTGGGCGTCATGTCCGCGCGAAACACCGCGACCTGTGCGTCGTCCTTCTTGCGGTGCTTGATCAGCGATTTGCCGTCGGGCAGGCCGCTCACGAATCCGATGGTTTCGAGCAGCGGCCCGTTCTGGGTCCACTCGTCTTCCCAGACCTGCCGCTGGATACCGGGCACCTCGTTCCATTCGATGCGCGGCGTCACCGACAGGCTGCCATCGCCCACGGGCACGGCGCCCGGTTTCACCAGCTTGTAGGTGGGCACGCAGGCGCAGAGCGTCAGCGTGGCGAATGCGACCATGAGGGTGTTTTTCATGTGGGTTCCAGTCATTGCGCGAGCGTGAAGCGGATCATGTTCGCGTCGGTGGCGGAGGGATTGAGTTCGAGGTATCTGGCGAGCGCACCGCGCCCATCGGCGGCGTTGCCCGCCTTGAGCAATGCATAACCATGCGCGCGCCAGGCTTCCGGGGGAGCGTCGGGTAGTTGCACGGAGGCCGCGTACGCCATGGCCGCCTTCGCGCCATCGTCGGGCGCGCCGCGCATGCGGTAGATCTCGCCTTGCTGGTAATGCAGAAGGCCGGTCCAGCCATCCTTCGCGAGGCTGTCGACCAGGTAGAGGCTGGCGCCGGGATCATTGCGCTTCACCTGCTCGTCGAGCAGCGTCGGCATATGCGGCCGGATCACCGCCTGCCATTCGTCGCGTCCGTCGAAACTGGCCTCGCTGCCTTCCGAGCGAAGCATTTCGGCGGTGTCCGAGAGGTCGACCATGCGCTGGTCGCTGGGCGGATGCGTCGAGACGACCGAATCGGCCCGGTCGTTGTAACGCTTCTTGCGCACTTCGGCGCTCTGCTTGCGTTCATCGATGAGCTGCCGCCAGACGTCGGCGGCCGAATGCGGCTGGTAGCCGGCGCGGTTCATCAGCGAAATGCCATAGGCATCGGCTTCGGTTTCCATCGCGCGGCTGTAGGTGAACACCGAGAGCATCAGCGCCAGGTTGATGCCATTGGCCACATCGATCCATGAAGCGTCGTAGGTGCCGCCGCCGCCCGCGCCCGCGGCGATGCCCGCACCCACCGAAATCAGCGCACCCACCGCCGCCTTGGTGCGGATGCTCCGGTACTGCTGCAGCGTGTGTTTCCGGAAGTAGTGCCCGGCCTCGTGCCCCAGCACCGCGGCGTACTGCGCTTCATTTCGCGCGCGCACCATGAATCCGGTGTGCACCACCATCATCCCCGTGGGGAACATCGCGGCATTGAACGTGGCGTCGTGTACGAGGTAGATGCGCAACTCGGACGCGGGCCGACCCAGCAGCCGCTCCATGACTCCCTGCGTGTACTTCTGCATCTCCGGCGCGCGGAACAGGCGATCGGAAGCCTGGATGATCTCTTCGATGCGTTCGCAGCTCTGCCAGATACCGCGCTCGTCTGTGTCCAGGGGCTGGTAGTCAGGGCCGATCAGCGGTTCGATATCGGTGGGCAGCACGTACGCGCGCGACGGCTGCGCGAGGCAACAAGCGCAGCCGCCGAGACCAAGCATGAAGCGCCGACGCGAGGTGCTCACGACCGCTCTCTTCAGGCCTTTTTCTTCCTGGTCTTCACTTCCTCGTGCATGCTCGAAAGCAAACGTTTGACCATGTCGTTGGCGCCCTGCGCCGTGCGGATATCGCCGACTTCCGACACCAGGTAATTGAACCAGACCACCTTGCCGGACTTGAGATCGACCAGTGTGGCGAAGCCCTGCTGGATTCCGCCGCCGGGAATCATGCACACGCCCACCGCGCAGCCCAGGAAACCCAGCGCCTGGATGGCGGCGCGGCCGCCGCTGGCGAAGCTGTCGCGCGCGAACACGAACAGCGCGTAGTCATAACCCGAGGCGGCACCGTATTTCACCGCGAGATCGCCCATGGTCCAGTCGAACTTGCCCTGCTTGGTGGGCAGCGCCGCGTAGGGCATGTACTTGTGAAGCTTGATGGACTGTCCCACCGCCTCGTGCAGCCGCTCCATTTCGATCACCAGCTCGGGCGTCGCTCCAGCGTCTTCGCGCTTCAGGGCCACCGTCGTGGTGCCGCCCTTGGAAAGCTGCTGCGTGCGGATGGCGTTGAGCACTTCCTCGCGCGCGGTGTTGGTCCAGTCTTCGCGAGGCTCGAGCGTGCCGCCCGCCGTCAGCAGGCTGACCGCAATGTCCGGTCGCATCACGATGACCTTGTATGCCCCTTGCGGAGGCTTGAAGTCCGCGCTGGCCTGACGCTGCGTGGTTGTGCAGGCGCTGCACGCGAGCACGAGAAGACCGACGAGAATGGTCCGATTGCGCATGAGCCCCTCCCAGAGCCGCAGCTTGCCGCCGTTCCGGCGGCTTATAGTTTGGCCGGATACTACCTACTTGGAGGCGGTAGTAAACCTCGGACGTGACGACACCACGAAATCCTGGTTCACCGGCCCACCGTCTCGATGCCTACCCATGCCCACAGGGCGAGCAGCAGCAGCCAGCTCGTGAAATACGCCCGCAGCCGGTGGCGCACGCGGTTGCCGCCCAGGTGAATCCAGGCGTGTACGCAGCGCGCCGCCACGTATCCCCAGGCCAGCGCCACCACCCCCCACCCCCTCACGCCCACCAGCATGGCGGCCAGGCAGCCCACGTAGAAAAGCGTCGGGGCTTCGAAGAGGTTGGCGAAGTGCCGGGCCGGTTTTGCGGCGTAGTCGGGTTCCTGGAGACCCTGGAAGGTCCCGAAGTAGCTCACCGGGGCATGGCCCTCGCGGACCATCCGGACCCGGGACCGGAACAGCGCGATGAGGACGACGAAAGTGAGCAGGACCATCGCCAGCATCGGATAGACGAGACGCAGCTCGGGCACGGAAGAGGCTCCAGGAAGGCGCGGGTCCCGCGCAGCACGCATTCTACAAAGGCGCCCGCCAGACGGGCGGGGGTCGCCAATGCGGAGGCCATCACCTCCAAAGGGCCATCGGGCGAGATACGAGGCCCTCTCCATTGAGGCCGTCCCGGTCGATGAAAGGGCTTTCGGCCATGCCCCGGAAGAGTGCTCCGAGGGGGTGGGTCGGGGGCACCCCGGCATATTCGACGCGAAGTATTCGCTTCGAGCCGGGGTTTGCTGTACCGTGCCCGCGGCTTTGCTGTTCTTTTGTTGAGCCCTTCACCGCCACCGAAGATCAGGTGCGCGCCCTCTTTGCCGCCCACGGCACCGTTGACAAGGTCTCCCTTGTGAACGATCGCGAAACCGGTCGCCCGCGTGGCTTCGGTTTCGTCGAGATGCCGAATGCCGAAGCCACCCGCGCCATGCAGGCGCTCGATGGCAAGGATTTCGGCGGTCGTCCGCTGAAAGTCAATGAAGCCCAGGAGCGCGAACGCGGCGCCCCGCGCGGCAACTTCGGTGGTGGCGGCGGTCGCCGCTTCTAATCACCCGAAGTGATGAATTGAGCGGCGCCCCAGTGGCGCCGCTTTTTTTTGGGCGCCACATGGATTTGAACAGGCGCCGCTTTCTTTGGGCGCCACATGGATTTGAACAGGCGCCGCTTTCTTGCCCGACTATTTGCCCGCGTTCTTGAAGTCGCCGGCCTTGATCACCGTGAACTTGCCCGGGTCCACGAACTTACGCAGCGCGGCGAGGATCTGTGCCCCATCCACCGCCTTGATCTTCTCTTCGAACTCCGCGTCCCAGCTCATGGTGCGGCCGACGAACATCCAGTGGGAGAGGTATCCCGCGAGTTCGCCGTCCTGCGCGCGCGACACCGCCCGACCCTGTAGATAGCCGGACTTGGCCTGCTCGATTTCTTCCTTCGAGAACTCCTCTGCCAGCACCCGCGCGATCTCCTCGTTGAACGCCTGCTCGAGCTTCTCGGCGTTTTGCGGCGCGAAGATGGCGTAGGCGAAGAACCCGCCAGCCGGGTCCAGGGCATCACCGGTGAGCTGCGAGCCCACGCCGTAGCTGAGCCCGTCCTTGCCGCGGATACGCGCCATCAGTCGCGAATTCAGGAAGCCGCCGCCCAGCATGTAGTTGCCCAGCACCAGCGCCGGGTAGTCCGGGTCGTCGTCCCGCAGCGGGATGTTCATGCCGGCAACGAACATGGCCTGCGCCTTGTCGGGCGTGGCGATGGTCTGCTGCCTGGCGGGCACCTCGAAATGCTCGCTCTTCACGCGCGTGAAAGGCTTCGCGCTTTTCCAGCCGCCGAGCAGGCCCGCCACCTGCTGCTGCAGGGCATCGGCGTCGAAATCGCCGATTACGACCAGCTGCCCGGACTGCGCGCCGAAGAACTCGCGGTGGAATTTCAACAGTTGCTCGCGGGTCACCGCCTTGGTGTCCGCGATGCTCTCGTCGATGGATTCCTGGTAGCGGATGTCGCCACGCGCGTAGGGATTCAGGTGCTTCATGAACACATTGAAGGCCACCGCGTTCGGCTCGTTGCGCTGCTGTTCCATGCCAGCCAGCATCTCGGTGCGCAGCTGCTCCAGCTCCTTCGCATCGAAGGCCGGTTCGCGCAGCACCTCGGTGAGCAGCGTGATCACGGCCGGCAGGTTTTCGCGCGTGGTCTCGACTCCCGCGTACTGGCCGGACCCCCATGAGCTGAAATTGATGTTGGCCTTGAGCCGGTCGAATTCATCCGCGAGTTGCTGGCGGGTGTGCTTCGTGGTCCCGCGCATGAGCATGGCCGTGGTCATGGTGGGCGCGGCGCCCAGTCCCTGAAGAGTGCGTTGGTCGCCGAAGCGCAATGACAGCGCCAGGCGCACGCTGCCGCCGCGCGTTTTTTTCGGCAGCAACGCGAGTTGCAGGCCGCCCGGCAAGGTGGAGCGTTTCAGTCGCGCCTCGATGTTCGCGGGCGTCGCATCGAAGGTCTCGCCGACGTCGCGGGCCTGTTCGCCCTTGTAATCCTTGACCAGCGCGGCCACGTCCGGCGTGACCGGTATTTCCGCCCTCTCCGGCGTCTTCGTGGGATGGAACAGGCCGGCCGTGCGATTCGACGATTTGATGTACGTGTTCCAGACGCGCTGCACGTCCGCGGTCTTTACCGCCTTCAGGCGGTCACGATGCAGGAACACCAGCCGCCAGTCGCCCATGCCGGACCAGTCGCTGAGCCACAGGCCCACCTGTTCCGAGTCGTTCAGCGCCAGCTCGATCTGCTTGAGCAATTGCGTGCGGGCACGCTCCACTTCGTCGTCGGCAATGGGTTTGGCCGAGGGCTTTTCCGCGATGTCGATGAGCTGCGCGAGCACCGGGTCCAGCGCCTGGCCTTCGCGCACCTGCGCGATGTAGCCCGTCATCCCGGGCTCGCGGATCTGCAGGCTGGCCTGGAATACCGCCGCGGCCTTGCCGGTCTCCACCAGCGATTTGTGCAAACGCCCCGCCGGCGCGTTGCCCAGGACCTCGTTGAGCACCTGCAGGGCGGCCATGTCCTCGTGCGCCCCGGGTGGCGTGTGGTAGGCGACGGCGGCCCATTGCACGTCGCCGGCACGGCGAAGCACGACCTGCCGTTCGCCATCCTGCGTGGGTTCGATGGTGTGCAGTGACGGCAGCACACGTGACGGACGCGGAATCGGCCCGAAGTATTCATTGACCAGCTTGAGCGTGGCGGGCTCATCTATCTTTCCGGCGACCAGCAGCACGGCGTTGTCGGGCTGGTAGTACTGCCGATAGAAAGCCTGCAGATTGCCGATCGGCACGCCTTCGATGTCCGAACGCGCGCCGATGGGCGTATTGCCGTAATTGTGCCAGTCGTATGCGACTGCCAGGAGGCGCTTGAACAGCACCTGGATGGGGTTGTTCTCGCCCATCTCGAACTCGTTGCGCACCACGGTCATCTCGCTGTCGAGATCCTTCTGCGCGATGAAGGAATTCACCATGCGGTCGGACTCGAGATCCAGCGCCCAGCGCAGGTTCTCGTCAGTGGCCGCGAAGGTTTCGAAGTAGTTGGTGCGGTCCCAGGACGTGGTGCCATTGGGCCGCGCGCCATGCGCGGACAATTCCGCGGGGATGTCCCTGTGCCTGGGCGACCCCTTGAACACCATGTGTTCGAGCAGGTGCGCCATGCCGGTCTCGCCGTAATTTTCGTGCCGCGACCCGACCAGGTAGGTGATGTTGACGGTGATGGTCTGCTTGCTGGGGTCCGGGAACAGCAGCACGCGCAGGCCATTGGCGAGGCGGTACTCGGTGATGCCCTCGACGCTGGTGACTTTCTCGGGCTGGGCCAGTACCGGTGCCGTGGCCGGCGTGGGCGCGGACTTGGGTTTCCTGGCGGCCCAGGCCGGGTTCAGGGTAGTCAGGCTGGCCGCGACGGCCAGGGACAACATTGCGCCGCGTAACTTCATGTGGGCCCCTCGTTGACCTCGTTCGATGGCGCATTGTAAACGCGCGAGAGGCCTTTGGTGGTCTATCTAGCCGCCGCGCTCGAACCGGACTCAACCCCCAACTCAACGATAGCCACGGGCCTGCAGCGTGAACAGTTTGGCGTAGATGCCATCCTGCTGCATCAGCGTCTCGTGCCCGCCGCGTTCGACGATGTGCCCCTGGTCGAGCACCACGATCTCGTCGGCCATGCGCACGGTCGAGAAACGGTGTGAAATGACGATGCCGATCTTCTTGCCCATGAGCGAGCGGAAGTGTTCGAACACTTCGGCTTCGGCGGCGGCGTCCATGGCGGCGGTAGGCTCGTCCAGCACCAGGATGTCGGCATCCTGCCGCATGAATGCGCGCGACAGGGCTATCTTCTGCCACTGCCCGCCCGACAGCTCCCTGCCTTCCTTGAACCACTTGCCGAGCTGCGTCTCATAGCCGTTCGGCATCTCGTCGATGAAGGGTTTGGCCTTGCCCTGCGTGGCGGCATCTTCCCAGCGCTCGCGATTCTCGAAATCGCGCACGTCGCCCGCGCCGATGTTCTCGCCCACGATGAGCTGGTAGCGCACGAAATCCTGGAAGATGACGCCGACGCGCCGGCGCAGCACTTCGGTGTCCCATTCCTGCAGGTCGCGGCCGTCCAGCAGCACCCGCCCGTAGGTGGGCTTGTACAGGCGCGTCAGCAGCTTGATCAGCGTGGTCTTGCCCGAGCCGTTCTCGCCGACGAGAGCCAGGCTCTGTCCACGCTTGATCTGCAGGTTGATGCCCGTGATCGCGGGCTTCTCGGCGCCGGGATACCGGAACTCCACGTTCTCGAACTGCACGCCGGCTTCCGGGTCGGGGCCGCTCACCGCCGTGCCCTTCGTCGGCTCCACCTGCACTTCCAGGTATTCGTAGAGCGTCGATAGATAGAGGTTGTCCTCGTACATGCCGCCGACATTGCCGAGACTGGCGGTCACGGCAGCCTGTCCCTGCCGGAACAGCATGATGTACATGGTCATGTCGCCCAGCGAGATCAGGCCGCGGGCCGCTTCGATGGCGCACCAGGCATAGGCGCTGTACAGCGCCCCGATGCTGATCATCGTGAACGCCAGGCCCCATCCTTCACGCCGGATGGTGAGGTTGCGATCCTTTTCGTACAGGCCCTCGTAAATACCCTTGTAGCGGCCCAGGAAAAGTTTGCCCAGGTCGAAGAGCTTGACCTCCTTGACGTGGTCTTCGCGCGCGATGGCCGTCTCGAGATAGGTCTGCATGCGGGTCTCCGGTGCGCGCCAGCGAAACAGCCGGAAAGCGTCGCCCGAGAATTTGGTTTCGGCGAAGAAGGCCGGCAAACCACCGAACAGCAGGATGAACACGGCCCAGGGTGAGAAACCCGCCAGCAGCACCGCGAAACTCGAGATCTGCAAGGCGTTCTGGAACAGGCCCGAGGTGCGCATCACCAGCGACAGCGGCCGGCTCGAAGCCTCGCGGCGCGCGCGCGTCAGCTTGTCGTAGAACTCGGAGTCCTCGAAGTGCGTGAGATCGAGCGTGAGCGCCTTCTCGAGGATGAGCACGTTCACGCGGTGCGCGAGCTGCGCCTTGAGCAAGGCCTGGCACAGCGTGATGCCGCGATGCGCCGCCGTGATGAGCACGAGGATTCCGGCCTCGGCGACCACCCACCACACGGTGGGCATGATGCTCATCTCCTGGCCATTGGCCAGCGCGCGCGTCGCCCAGTAGACGCTGTCGACGATGCGCGCGCCCACCCAGGCCACGCCCGACGGCAGGATGCCGGCGAGGATGGTGCAGAACCCCAGCAGCAGCGACAGTGACTTGCTGGTGGTCCACAGGAGTTCCAGCGCGCGCTTGCTGTACTTGAAAACGCCGAAGAACTGGCGCGCCGAATTGAGATTTTCGCCGTGGATCGCGTCGTCTTTGGCGAGCTTGGACTTGGAGGCCATTTGAGGGCGGCAAGCCTACCCTGAAATGGCCTCTCCCGCCGTCAGTGCCGGGCGAAAACCTTTCGTGAACGGCGGTAAGACGCCGCCGTCAATGCCGCCAGTAACGGCAGGCGAGCGCACCGCCGCCCAGCTGCCGGTTCACCAGGCGTAGCTGCCCCCTCCCCGGCTCAGTGCGTGTCTCCCCGTGGCGGCAGCCGGTACTGACCGACAATGGTAAATCGGAACAGGATGTCCTCTTCCCTCGCTCCCGAGCCGATGTTGTGCACTACCAGAGGGATCCCGGCCACCGAGGCCTGGTCGCTGATGACGCCGATGTGCAGCACGCCGCGACCCAGGTCCCAGGCGACGATGTCGCCCGGTAGATAGCCCGCGCCGTCGCGCGCGGGCTTCAGCCGGTAGCCGGCGCGAGTGAAATAGGTCATGAGATTGGGCACGCGCCGGTGGTCGATGTTCGCGTCGGGCTTGCTCAGCCGCCAACGCCAGGGGTGCGGGTACTTGTCCCAGTGGGCCTTCATGTCCTCGTGCACCAGCTTCTGGAGATCCTGGCCGCGCGCGGAACGCAGTGCGCGCACGACCACGTCGGTGCAGACGCCACGCTCGGCAGGCACGTCGCCACCGGGATACTTCAAGGATTGGTACGCCGGGTCATATCGCAGCGTGACGCCGATCTGCTTCCGGGCGGCGTCGACGATGTCGGAATTGCCGGCCGCCGCCGGCCCGGCGGACGCGGCCAGGAATGCCGCCAGCCATGGCCCCGTCCTCCACCTTTTCATCGACATCCCCAAGCAAACCTGATGCCCGCTTCAGATTCTATCTCCAACGGGCCATTGAGCAGCGCGGGGTCGACGGCTACCTTACGCGCCCATGTCCGTACTCACCGTTTCCGGCGTGTCCAAGACCTACGCCACCGGCTACCAGGCCCTCAAACACGTCGACCTCGAGATCCGGCGTGGCGAGATCTTCGCGCTGCTGGGCCCGAATGGCGCCGGCAAGACCACGTTGATCAACATCGTTTGCGGCATCGTCACCGCCTCCACAGGCACGGTGACCGCCGACGGCCATGACAACGTGCGCGACTTCCGCAAGGCGCGCGCCGCCATCGGACTGGTACCGCAGGAGCTCACCACCGACATGTTCGAGACGGTGTGGAGCACGCTGTGCTTCAGCCGCGGGTTGTTCGGCAAGCCGCCCGACCCGGCGGTGCTCGAGAAGGTGCTGCGCGACCTGTCGCTGTGGGAAAAGAAGGACGCGAAGATCATGACGCTGTCGGGCGGCATGAAACGCCGCGTGATGATCGCCAAGGCGCTGGCGCATGAACCCACCATCCTGTTCCTCGACGAGCCCAGCGCGGGCGTGGACGTGGAGCTGCGCCGGGACATGTGGCAGATGGTGCGCAACCTGCGCGAGAACGGCGTCACCATCATCCTGACCACCCACTACATCGAGGAAGCCGAGGAGATGGCCGATCGCATCGGCGTCATCAGCAAGGGCGAGCTCGTCGTGGTCGAGGAAAAGACCGCGCTGATGCGCAAGCTCGGCAAGAAGCAGCTCACGCTCAGCCTGCAGAACCCGCTGGCCGCCATTCCGCCAACGCTTGCCGGGCTGCCGCTGGAGCTCTCCGACGAAGGCAACACGTTGACTTACAACTTCGATACCCAGGCGCATGACACGGGCATTGCGCCACTGCTGCGCAGGCTCAACGAGGCCGGTATCGAGTTCAAGGACCTGCACACGGCCGAGAGCTCGCTCGAGGAGATCTTCGTGTCGCTGGTACGAAGCACGACAACGAAAGACACGAAGGGGGCGCGCCTGTGAACCTGCACGCGGTCAAGGCCATCTACAAGTTCGAGATGGCGCGCACCTGGCGCACGCTGTTCCAGAGCATCGCCACGCCGGTCATGACCACGTCGCTTTACTTCGTGGTGTTCGGCTCGGCCATCGGCTCGCGCATGATGGAGATCGATGGCGTGAGCTACGGGGCCTTCATCGTGCCCGGCCTCATCATGCTCACCGTGCTCATGGAGAGCGTGTCGAACGGGTCCTTCGGCATCTACATGCCCAAGTTCGCCGGCACCATCTACGAGCTGCTGTCGGCGCCCGTGGGGCTCACGGAAACCTTGTTAGGCTACACCGGCGCCGCGGCCACCAAGTCCGTGATCCTCGGCCTGGTGATCCTGGCGACGGCGCGGCTGTTCGTGCCCTTCTCCATCGAACATCCGTTCTGGATGATCGGTTTCCTCGTGCTCACGTCGGTGACGTTCGCGCTGCTGGGTTTTCTCATCGGCATCTGGGCCGACAGCTGGGAGAAGATCCAGATCGTGCCCATGATGGTGGTGACGCCGCTGACCTTCCTCGGCGGCAGCTTCTACTCCATCAGCATGCTGCCGGAGGTGTGGCAGAAGATCACGCTGTTCAACCCGGTGGTGTACCTGGGTCCGACGTCAACGTCGTGCTGAGCTTCGGCATGACGCTGGCGTTCTTCCTGCTGTGCCTGGCCGTGGTGAACTGGATGTTCCGCACGGGGTACAAGCTCAAGAACTAGGGCGCTACCAGCAGGCGCTTACCGTTCCTCCGGTCGCCGCGCGCTGGCCCTTCTCGTTGAGTGACAGCGTGCCGCACTTGTCGTCGGCCTGTGCACCCTTCGGCACGGCCGTCGCGGTGAAGGTACGGGAAGTCGCGGGCGTGACGGTCACCGTGTAGAAAGGCTGAATTTCGGTGGGACACATCTGCGCGCTCGCACCCATGTAACTCATCTCGCTGGTATACCAGCGCTCCATGTATTGCGCGTTCTCCTGCAGACAGGCCGCAGCCATATTTCGACGGGTCTTTTTCACATGGTTTGAATAGGCCGGAATGGCGATGGAGGCCAGAATGCCGATGATCGCCATGACGACCATCAGTTCCATCAGCGTGATGCCGTGCTGCTTGTTCATGTTACTTCCCGTTGAAAGCATGCGCGTTACTGGTTGTTGAGCAATTCGCGCCAGGACACGCGCCGCTTGGAACTGCCGCCGGGGGCGTTCACGTCCATGCTGGTGGGCGTGCCGCCGCTCGAATCGCCGACCACCAACTGGTTACCGACGATGATGGGCGCCGTGGGCATGCCTGCGCCAATGGGCAGGGAGCCAATCGGAAGTTCATCGCCTTCGTGCAGGATCGTCGGGTCGGTGACGTCGAAGAAGGGCACGGGCAGGCTCGTGCCGCTGAAGGCGTCCAGCGCATTGATGTAGCCGGTACCGCCCGCGTCGCAAGCGTTCACGGTGGTCTCGTTCGCCGGAACTACGCTCGAAAAGACCAGAATGTTGTCGTAGATGAGGGGTGCGGAGATCACGCGTTCGCCAGTCTTGGGCGGATCATCGAGATCAATGAACCAGCCTTTCATCCCGGTATCCACACCGGTCTCTCCGGGCTCGAAGGCGCGGCGACCCGTGGCCTCATCCACTACTTCGATCGAGCGCTTTTGCAGGTCAGCGCGGGTGAGACTGCCGCTGTCAGTGCCGGTCTTGCCGACGATGACTCCGTAATAACTCTGGGTTTCGATGCTCGCCTGGTCTTCCGCGGTCATGTAGCGACCGGTACCAAAGAAGACCCAGATGTTGGAAGTCGCGGGGTCGCGCGCCACACCCGGAGCTGAGCTGATGGGCTGCGGATTGGTTCCATCCGTGGCGGTAAACACCTTGTCGAGCGTCCAATTGTCCTTGTCGGGGTCGCTCACATCGAATCGCCACAGGTTGCCCAGCAGGTCGCCTGCAAAAAACAAGTCGACTTTGCCATCGGCATTCACATCCACCGCGCGCGGTGCGGACAGACCGTTGCCGGTCGTCTTGGTGTCGAGTTCCTTGATGGTTTCGCCGGTGTCCAGGTCGAGTATGAACAGGCTGGCTGTGCCCGAGCTGCTGTTGGGACCATTGGACACCACTGCTGCGGTGAGGTCGGGGTCGCTGTCCGGCTTGTTCAGCTTTGAAATCAACGGCTCGGAAATCACGTAGCCCATGTTGTCGGGTGCGCCTTTGCCGGTCTTGTCCCACAGAACGTTATCGGCCTCGAAGGAGCCGGGCGAAGTGACGTCCAATCCGTACACGCCCAGCCCGCCGCGGCCCAAAGCGCCGACCAGGTAGTTCCTGCCTGGCGTGCGCGCCTGCGTCGACACGACGATGGGGCCATCCACGAAGAAACGGTGCGGTTTGGTGGAGGTGTTGGTGGCGTAGGCGGGGTCCGCCAGTTCCGCCAGTTGATCCATGGCTACGCCGCGCGGGATATAGGTGAACCGTTCAGTGCCGGCGTTTGACGAGTTGGAGGCATCGATGGCATGCAACATGCCGTCGTTGGCGCCGACGAAAACAGTCTGGGTGTCCGCCACATAGAAGGGCGAGGAGTTCACGATGTCGCCCAGCAGCGCAGGAATTTCATTGCCGTCGCTGTCTTTCCTCACTCGGTCACGCAGAGACCCGCCCTTGCTTTTCTCCCTGCTGCTATCGCCCTTCAGGTAGTCGGCCAGTGCCGCGGCATCGGGAAGATCCAGCGCATCAGCCTGCGTTGTCAGTTCCGCCGCCTGATCCGAATTGGGGAAGGTGCTGCCGCCGCTCGATACCCCCGCTGTGATGATGGTGCGCTTGTCCCAGGCGGGAATGTTTTCGCTGGCGAACCAATCAGCCTTGCCAAGTCCGGCACCGGACACGGGGTAGGCCAGCAACTCGCCGCGCCAAGCCCCGGCGGTGTAAGTGGCCTGGTACACAAAAGTGTCGGTGCTCATGGAAGTGGAATTGGCCAGCACGTTGGAGGCCGAACCGCGGCGCTCGCTGATGCGGGTCAGCGCGTCCTTGATGCCGCTCGCAAACTCGTCCGCGTTATTCGCGTTGACGTAGGAGCCACGCGAGTTGAGCGCCGCATGGCGCAGATCATCCACGTTTTGCGGGAACTGACCGCCGGTGGTGTCATGCGCGGGTTTGGGCCAGTATCCGCCGTTGTCCGCGGTGCCCGTACCCGCGAGCACATGCGTCAACTGCTCATCGGTCAACTTGCCCTTCACACCGAGGCCCACACCGAAGGTGACCATGTGCTGCCAGAATGCGGGATTGTCGCTGGAGTCCGAGACCGGCACCCTGTTGTCCGCGGAGCCCTCGTAGCCGTCGACGTCCGCGGTGCGCAGGTCGGTTTTCCAGTAGTGCATGGCGATGTCGGCCAGCGAGGTGCTGTCTTCTGCGGCCGGGACGTTGTACCAGTACGGCGCCGCCCTTTCATAAGTCAGGAACTTCGTTCCGTCGGACTTCTTGACCAGTTCGCCGTCGGGTCCGGTGACCTCGAAGCCGTCCTTTTCGTCACCGCTGATGTGGGTGTAGTCCGAGTCCGGATCGACGTCGAACATGTTGTTCCAGTAGCCATCGGTAGTCAGGATGGTGAAATTCTGCCGGCAAGCCAGGTACGTTATTTCACTGTCGGTCTTGGAACGGTATGCATTCTCGGAGGCGTAGTACTGGCCGGCAGCATTCAGCGCCTGGCGCAAAGGCGTGGAGAGGATGGCACGTATACCGTGAAGGTGGTCGAACCAGGCCTTGCGGTTGGCGCCAACGAACAGACCACCGTTGTTGTCCACCGGAATGATCTTGTCCATGGAGCCGTTCAATATCTGCGCATCGTCCCCGTCCGGGTACAAGCCCATCACACCGACGCGAAAGTTTTCATCCAGCGAGGCAAACACTTCGCTGCCGCCGGCCTTGGCGGCCTTCAGGCGGGTGCGATAGTACTGGTACCAGTTCGCGTAGTTCTGCTTCTCTGCATCCAGCGCGCGCACGCCAGTGGTGGCATCGCCGGTGCTGCTGACATCGGTGCAGTTCTTCCAGTTATAAGTGCCTGTCGATGCTGTACTGCAGCCAAGGTTGGGAACGGTGCTGTACTGCACGGTCAGCGTGACATTGGAGAAGGTCCGGTCGCCGGTTCCAGTGGCTTGGTTGTGGACGCCGATATACAGAACAGCCCCAGCCGTCGGGTTGTCGATGGTGATGCTCTCGTCTTCGCCAGCGCTGTTGTTCGACCGTTGATCATAACTGTCGGTGCAGGGATTCTGCCAACTCCTGACATATAGATTGTGATTGTCCCTGTCGCCGGTGGCGCCGGTTGCGGAGATGACAACTCGCGTGACGCTGCCATCACTCGGCACTGTATAAGTGAAATTCTTGTTGGAACCCTTGCAGGAGTTGTTGCCGTTATTGGTGGCGCTACCTTCATTGCCCCAATACGCCTCTCCGCCGGTGATGCCCGTCCAGGTTGAGGCCGTGGTCAATGTCTGCAATTGGGGAGCGGTATTGGCCCACTCCGCGCGCACAACCTTCTTGCCACCGCTGAGAATTTGATAGCGGTAGTACTGGCGCTGGTCCGTCACAGTCGCGGCCGGCTTGGGCACGTAGTACGTTACGGTGCTGCTGCTCAAATCAGTGATGGCACTGGTTTTGGCGGCAGTCGCGTACTCAAGACTGCTGTAAGCAGCCGTATAGTTGGCGGCGGGGTGGCGCACCAAACTCGTATCGGAGTTATTCGCCGTAGCCCATGGCTCGTATTTGGTGTTTGGATTGTAAGAGAGCGCGTTCCTGGTGTACGGAGCACCCGCATCGCTATCAACCATGTCTGGCGACGTGTTGCTCCACACGAGACCCGTATCCAGGTTGTCACCATCGTTGCTCGTCATCGACGTCGAGTCGTCGAGGATGAAGATGACGTTCGGCGCCGGCTGCGCCACGCCGGTCTGTAGTGGCAGTGACGGAAAGTCGACGGCCTGGGTGACTCCGCATGCCCACCAGCTGAGCAGGCAAACTACCACGCGCGTCGAAGGGCGCCGCCTCCAGTCACTGGCAGGCGAGGTTTCGTGCATGTGATTCATGGCTCGATTTTTGAGAGTCATATTTACCTTCATGGCTCACCAACCTGCCGGCTTGGGCACGGCATAAACAGACTGCAGGATTACCACCGCGCGACCCGCTTCACCGCTACGGGCGGTAATGCGATAGCGCAGCCCTTCCGGGCCGGAGTAACACGGCGCGTCCGGATCGATGGCGGTGGATTCGCAAAGATTCACTTCAGGCATTTCTTCGGCCAGCAATTCGACGAGATATTTCGGCGGGACGGCCAGATCGCCGATCTCGATGTCGGGACTGTGCGCGTTTTCCCAGTTGTCCTCGTCCTGCCACACCGGAGCTTCGTCGGGATCCGGTTTGCCGCAGTTGCCGTTGGTATCGCATCCGGTAGCCGTGGGCTTGGGTGGGCTTGTCTCCACCATGCGCTCGCCTTCACGAAGCGCGGCTTCCGCCGCCTGGAAGGCCAGGCTGCGGTCGTACAGGTTGGCGGCCATGCGTTCCTGCATCACCGTGCCGCGGATGCTGGCAAGGATCAGCATGGTCATGACCACCAGGAATATCAGAGCCACGACCATGATCGCGCCTCGTTGCTTGCGCGAAGAATGCGTCCCGGAGCTTGCGGCGATCACAGCTTGTTCCTCAGTGCGATGACGTGCGTCAACTTGCGCTTGATCAGCTCACCCTTGACGCCGCCCGCGCGGCTGTCGCTCTCTTCCAGCTCCAGGTCGACCTGCACGGCGGTCACGTTGTTCCAGCTGGTGGGCTCGTCCTGCCAGGTATCGTTTTCCAGGTAGGTCAGTGTCAGGCCGGTGACATCGTCGACGATCTCTTCGGCTTCGCCCATCTCCGGAGCGGTGCCGGGATAACGCAGTTGCCGCCGGTACAAAGACAATCGGCCTTGGTCGTTCTCCGCCACATACCACTCCATGGCTCGCAAACTACCGATCAGAGTGTTGGCCGGGAAAACCACGGGCGTCGGGTGCGCGGCGTTGGAGAAATCGTTGCTGGAATTGCCACTGCCCTCGTCATGGGTGATGGCGCCGCTGGCCTTTCCGGCGCTGAAGACGGCGGCGGTGTCCGTCACCGGCGCGGCGCTGCTGGAAAAGAAGCCGCAGGCCATCAATATCTGTTGCTCCTCGATCATGTCGATGTCGCTCACCGCCAGTTGGCCGGTGGTGCCGCCCATGCCGGCGGAGGTCACCACACCGGTGTCCTCGAAAAACCGGATCTGGATGGCATCGGTTCCGGCTTCGCCGTCCGGAAAATCACCGTCATAGCCGAAGACGCCGGAATCGGTGTCGTAAGTGGCCCACCAACTGGTCGTATCGTCCAGCACGTTCACCACTTTCATTCTCACGTCGCAGGGGTTGCCGCCCGCCTCGCGGATGTCGCGCGACATCAGCTCAAAGGCTATGCGCGCATTCTCCTGCAGACGGCCCAGGCCTTCGGTGGCGCCGTAAACCCGCTTGTTGCTAAGGAACACGCTCACCGTCGCCGCGATGAGCAGCAGCGAAAGCAGCATGGCCGTCATCAATTCGATTAGCGAAAAGCCCGCGGCTCGCTGGCGCGTGGCGAATCCTGACGCGCGAAAATGCCTGCGCTTCATAGAATCGTCTCCGTGACAAGTTCCTGCGCTGTCGAACCACCCTGTGCGCGGGAGTCGTCCCACCGCACGGTGATCGTGCACTTGCCACCACCCGTGCATTCGACCTGGCCGCAGACTTGCGGTCCCATCGCCGCCTGCACTTGTTTGAGCCACTTGCGTTGCTCGACGCTCGAACCCGGCAGGTTTTCCGGGTCGCAACTCAGCGCCACGTTCAGATCACCCTTCGTCGCCTTGTCACGGTTGGCGCGCAAGAAGTCCATATAGGAATAGGTCTGGATGACGGCCTGGCTGCGCTCCATCGAGGAGCCGGTATTGCGCAGGGCCAGCACCTGCAGCGAGGCGATGCCCAGCAGGCCAATGGAAATGATGAGCAGGGCAACCAGCACCTCGACGAGGCCGAAGCCGTTCTGGCGTTTGCGCGCACTCATTCGCATACCCCCCCGCCGCTCTCTTCGGGAGTGGTGACGGCCACCCGGCTGCCCGATGCAATGTTCAGCACGCGCTTGTTCTGCGCGGGCCTGGTCGTTTCCAGGCAGACGGTGATCGAGCCTGTCACCAGTGTCTGAGTGCCAGGCTCGCGCGCGAGTCCGTCGGCGTTGAACGTGACTTGTTCCAGATCGGTACTCACCTTGAGGGGTTGTTCCACCTCGAACACTCGCAGTTGTTCCTGCCCGCCGCCGCTGGTGCTGCCGAGCACGACCCAGAAGTTATGCTCGCCCTCACTGCAATCGGCATCCTCAGCTGCATCGACGCTGTCAGCGCCGCAGAAAGTGACCCTGCCACTGATGCGGATGGCTTCCATCCTCGCGTATTGGATGGCCGCCAATAATTCGTTCGACTGCGACGCGAGCCGGTTCCGGTTGATCATGGTCGTGAAGGAGGGCACGGCCAAGGCGGTCAGGATGCCGAGAACGGCAATCGAGAGCATCAGCTCCATCAGCGTGAAGCCGCGGTATCTGCGCGCGAAACCGGCGTTGCGATTCATTTCGTGAGACCTGCCTGTGCCCATTGCGAGGAGGATGGTAGGGGCGCACCCCTTGCCCGATTTGTGATGAATGCCACACTTCGGTCCGGAGCGGCAGGAAGCTCCGACGAGTGGTCGCTGGGGGTTTACCAGCGGCAGGGCAAGCGGATTAAGACAAAGACGATGCCGCGACGCGGAACGACACCCAGGTCAGATAAATAGAGATGAATGCCGGGACCCGGCAATCGGGGGCGGCCCCGCACCACAAGGCGGGACCGCCAACCCCGTAAGACTCAGGCGCGGCGGCCTCCGGCCAGCAACAGTCCGGCGCCGACGACGATGGCGCCTACGCCCGCCCAGACCGGAATGTTCACGGTCTCCTTGTCCTTCACCGACATTTCGATGGGCCCGATCTTGGCGTCGTGCGTTTCCTTGGTGTAGCTGAACTGCCCGTAGGCCAGCCCCAACACACCGGCGATGATCAGAACGATGGCGATGATTTTCGTGGAGCTCATGGTTGTTAGCTTGCGACCCAGGGGCTGCCAGATTGCAGCGGCGCCTCGCTTACAACCATCGCTTCCCTCCCCGTCTGAAGTTAGGAGCCTTCCTACAAACTAATCGACCGGCGGTGGTGGCGGAGCGCTGGCTGGGCCGCCCCCTTCGCCGCTACCTGGCAAAGATTCCCCCGGCGCCGGAGGGTCAGATTGAGGCGGTGGCACAGTAGCGGGCGGCGCGGAAGAATTCGCGGGTCCCGGCGCGGGCGGTGGACTCGCATCGCCCGGCGCGGGCGGTGTTGATGGGATGGCAGGCGAATTCGCCGGGCTCTGTTGGGGCGGCACGGTAGGCGGCGGCACGGGAGTAGCGCTACTGACCACCACGCGCACATCGTCGACGTCGGAGTCGACGAGTTCCAGCGAGAATCCGTTGCTGCGATCGCTGCTGAGCTGCACATTCGCGCCCTCGCCCGCTTCCACGTCGAATCGTTGCGCGTCGAGTTGCGTCGAAAGCGCCCGGCGGATGCTGCTGGCCACTCCGGTTTCGTTTGTACCCGACAGCACGAAGACCGTGATTTCGATTGAGTCGTCGTTTGCCTGATCGGATAACCGGAATCGCAGCTCACCACTGGAGCGGGCCTTGCCGCTGGAGGTGATGTTCCACGAATCGGCCACCGGCGGCGTGTTGGCCGCTTGCACGGCGCCGGCGCCCACCAGGGTGGCCCAAACTACCGCGGAGGCGAACAGCACGACCCAGAACTTGCTCGAGCGGAATTCCATGACGGCCTCCGGGCCGGCGCGCCCCGGCGAATTCCGGGGCGCACGGGTGTTCATCGATTATTCGCCTTCGACCTTGATGCTGACGTTCTGCACGTTGGCCTCGACGAGTTCCAGCGCGAAGTCCGGCTGACCGTCCTTCTTCTTGACCAGCACGTCC
>JAQSWD010000118.1 GCA_029266835.1 Steroidobacteraceae bacterium | reverse complement strand
TCGTGCAGCGCGAGTATTCCGCGCAGCAGACCGCGACCGCCAATCAGTTGAATTCCAGCAATCAGCGCATTGCCGACAACCAGTCGAATCAGCGCGCCGCCGATCAGGTCGCGAAAGATCTCGAAGCCACGCGTCCCGACCGCTGCAAGAAGGCGCGCGAGGCCTACGAAAGCAGCATCAACTCGCGACGCATATACCGCGAAAAGCCGAATGGCGAGCGCGAATATCTCAACGATGCCGAGCTCGCGCAGCTCCGCAATGTGATGTTTGGTGAACGCCGCCTTCGGGCGGCGTTTTCCTTTGTGAGGCCCGGGAACACCCGGCTCCCCGGAATCCAGCCATAATCGCTTCAACTATGTTGCGCGTCGGCTTTCTCGGACTCGGTGCCATGGGCATGCCCATGGCGAAAAACCTGCATCGTGCGGGCCTGCTTCATTCGGTCTGGAATCGCAGCGCGGAAAAGGCGCAGGCGCTGGGCGCCGAGTTGGGAGTTCCCTCGCCCGCTTCGCTGGCCGACTTCGCCCGCCCTCTCGACGCGGTCATTGTCTGTGTTTCCGCCGATGCCGATGTGCGCGCCGTCATCGAAGGCATGGCGCCCGGCCTCAGCAAGGACAGCCTGGTCGTCGACTGCTCCACGGTCAGCGCCGACACCGCGCGATGGGCCGAAAGTTTTCTCGCCGAGCGGGGCGTGCGGTTCCTCGATGCGCCCGTGAGTGGCGGCGTCGAAGGCGCGCAGAAGGCCACACTGGCCATCATGTGCGGCGGCAGCGCGGAGACTTTCGATGCGGCCAAACCCGTGCTCGCGGCCATGGGCAAGACCATCGAACACTTCGGGCCCGCGGGTTCGGGTCAGGCCACCAAGGCGACGAACCAGATCATGTGCGCGGGAATCATCCGCGCCTGCGCCGAGGCCATGGCTTTCGCGGGGGCTCACGACCTGCCGTTGGAACGCGTGGTGAGTACCCTGGGCGCCGGCGCGGGCTCGAGCTGGTACTTCGTGCATCGCGCGCCGAACATGATCCGCGAGGCCTACCCTGCGGGCTTCCGCGTGAAGCTTCACGCCAAGGATCTCGGCATCTGCCGCGACATGGCCGCGCGGCTGGGCGTGCACCTGCCGGTGGTCGATTCCATGCTGGCCGAATACGCCGAACTGATCGCGCAGGGTTACGGCGACGAGGACATCTCCGCCACGCACCGGCTCAAGCAGGCGCTGTTCAAGGACGCTACCGGGAAGCCGAAAGAGCGCTCATGAAACCCGCGCAGCCCGACGAAGCCAGGCCGCTCTATCTACCCAATTTCTGCTCGGCTCCCGCGGTCCTCGCCATCGTGCTGATCTGCGAGCTCACCGCGCTGCTGGTGTCGCTGGCGCGTAACACCAGCGCACTGGGTTTCTGGGCCGATCTCGGTCTCACTTCGATGTTCCTGCTGTGGATCGCGCTCTGCGGCGCGGCACTGCTGTGCCTTCTGCGCAGCTATATCAACAGCAAGTCGGTCGCGGTGGGTTCAGCACTGGTGTTGGGCGTAACCGTGGGACTGGTGATCCTCTTCTCCTGGGCGGCCTCGTATTTCGGCAGGCCCGGCGAATCCGGCTGGTTGAGCAGAGGGCCGATGTTCACTTCCGACACCTGGGCTTTCCTGCTGCGCAATGCCGGCATCACCTTCGTGGTGACGGCGCTGGCGCTGCGCTATTTCTACGTGACGCACCTCTGGCGGTACAACGTGGAACTGCAGGCGCGCGCGCGCGTACACGCGTTGCAGGCTCGAATCCGGCCGCATTTCCTGTTCAACAGCATGAACACCATTGCCGCGCTCACGCGCAGCAACCCCGCGCGCGCCGAAGAAGCCGTACAGGATCTCGCCGACCTGTTCCGCGCCAATCTCAACGAGAAGCGCAACGAGATCCGGCTGGCGGAGGAGATCGACGTGGCGCGCACCTACCAGCGCATGGAGCAGCTGCGGTTGGGCGACCGGCTCAGCGTCGAATGGAAGATCGACTCTCTGCCCCCCAATGCGCTGGTCCCGGGCCTGATCCTGCAGCCGCTGCTGGAGAACGCCATTTATCACGGCGTCGAGCCGCGACCGGATGGTGGCGTGGTCACGGTCACGGGCGAGTTCGCCAAGGGCATGATCACGGTGGTGGTCAAGAATCCCGTGCCCGCCGCCAATCTCACCATGCGTGACGGCAATCGTTTGGCGCTGGCCAACATCAAGGAGCGGCTGGAGCTCATGTACGGCGAACGCGCCACGGTGAAGGCCGGACGCTTCGACGAGCAGTACATCGTGACGCTGCGGTTTCCGTTCACCGACACACCGGCCCCGGCATGAGCCTGCGAGTGCTGATCGTCGACGACGAGCCGCCGGCGCGAGAACGCCTGCGATCCATGCTCGTGGAATTCGGCGACTTCGATGTCGCCGGCGAGGCTGGCAATGGCGAGCAGGCATTGAACCAGGTGGACAAGCTGGTGCCGGATATCGTGCTGCTGGACGTGCGCATGCCCGGCATCGACGGGATCGAAGTGGCGCGCCAGCTCGCGACCATGGCCGAGCCGCCGGCCGTCATCTTCACCACCGCCTTCGACGAATACGCGCTCGAAGCCTTCGAGTCGCAGGCCGTAGCCTATCTACTCAAGCCCATCCGCGCGGAGAAGCTGAAGGCGGCACTGGCCAAGGCCGGCCGGCTGACGCGCCCGCAGCTTCAGCAGATGGCCAGCGCCACGCGCGAGCCGGCTCATCGCAGCCACATCGGCGTGCGCGGGCGCGACGGACTGAAACTGAT
The DNA here is from genome assembly GCA_029266835.1 of Steroidobacteraceae bacterium. Taxonomy (GTDB): domain Bacteria; phylum Pseudomonadota; class Gammaproteobacteria; order Steroidobacterales; family Steroidobacteraceae; genus CADEED01. The sequence continues at coordinate 5,927 of JAQSWD010000118.1, read as the reverse complement.
CCCGGTGGACGAGGTGTTGTGCTTCAACGCCGACCAGAAATACACCACGGTGCGGCATCTCAAGGGCGAGGATCTCATCGAAGACTCGCTCAAGACGCTCGAAGAGGAATTCGCGGCGAACTTCGTGCGCATCCACCGCAACGCGCTGGTGAACACGAAATACCTGGAGCGCATCGCGCGTGATGCCGACGGGCAGCATTTCGTGCATCTGCGCGGCATGGCCGAACCGCTGGAAGTGAGCCGGCGCATGGCCGGCGATCTCAAGGATCGCTTCCGGATCTGATGCGCTTCAACGCGGGCGGTCGAATGGCCCCGCGATGCGCAGCTGCGTTCCGGCGGCCGCGTGTTCCGCCAGCCAGCGGTGCAGCGTGCCGCCGTCATCCGGCGATTCCACTTCGAGTATGCCCGCACTGCCGCCGACCACCGGCAGCCGCTCAGCGTCACCCGCGTGGTTGCGCAGGTCGATGAACTGACCCGGACGCACCGTGATCGACGCGTCGATGAATCTCAACCGCAACAGCAATGCCCCAATGGGCAAAGGTTCCACCGCCACGAGCTCGGCCTGCGCCGCGTTCGAGGCACGCACCGGAACGCGACGGACCTCGACGGACAGATCGCTGCGCGGCCGGGCCTGGCACAGCAGTACCTCGCCGCGCGCGATTTCCGCCGCGGTGATTCCCGGTGGCGCCCCGCCACCGAACTCCACCGGGTACTCGATGCGGCCGGACACCAGCTTCGATTTGCAGGAGGCGCAGCGGCCGGCACGGCAGCTGTAGGGAATCGCGATTCCCGCGGCGAGTGCCGCGGCCAGCACGTTTTCGCCGGGCGGCACCTTGATGCGGTGTCCGCCCGGCTCGATGTGAACGTTGAAACTTTCTACCGGTGTCGTGCTCAGACCGACTCTTCTTTCTTGCGGCCAAAGAACTTGGCGATCAGGCCGCCGAGGGCGATCACGCCGATGAAGATGAATTTCTTGAACGCCAGCAGGAAGGCGCCCAGCTTGGCGAACAGGCCCAGTTTGGCCGCCACGCCACCGGCAATCAGTGCGCCCAGGCCGTACTCGGCCATCCGGTCCGTTTTCGGATTGAACTCGGCGTAGCGATAGCCTTCATTGAACTCGGCGATGCCGATGAGCGGGCGCATGTCCTGGCGCACGCTTTCCAGCTGATCCATGCCGGCGACCGCGTTCATCGACAACACGCCTTCGCGGCCCAGCACGCGCACATCGTAGTTGAGGCTGTCCTGGCCACCGGAGCCGCGCAGGTGCTGCGCCCAGTAAAGCTTCTTGGCATTGGCGTCGTAGTGAGGCTGCTCGGCCCATCCCACCAGGTGGATCTCGGGATAACCGGCTTCCTTGCGCGCGGCATTGGAATCCTCGGTGCCTTCCTGCATGTCCTTGAGCAGGTCGGCGTAGTCTATCTCCGCGGCTTCGGAATCATCGATGTGTCCATCGTCCACGTAGGTCAGGAACACGGCCCAGCCTTGCTGCGTGAAGGGGTCTACATCGTTCGGCACGATGGCGCCCTGGGTTTCGGCGCCCGGCGGATTGCCCCAGGCCACGAGCACCTTCTCGGCATTGGCCGGATCGAGGTAGCGGTATTCGTTGCCGAGATGCAGCGTCGCAACCTTGTTAGGCAGGACGATGTCGCCAGTCTGGTACTCGAGCGCAGGACTTTCGAATTGTTCTTCTTCAGTGGCTGCGGAAGTCGTTTCCGGCTCCTGCGCCGATACGGCGCAGGCGAAAGCGACACAGAGCATCCATGCCGCCGTGGTATTAATAAGTCTCATAGGACCCTCCCAGGTTTCCTGAACGGGACGCTAGCACACACGAGGCACCCAGATGTTCGACAACCCTGCGAAGCCGGAAATCGACGCCTTCCTGCGCCGCATCCGCACAATCGCCATCCTCGGCCTTTCTGAAACCGAGGGTAAGCCCAGCTACCACGTGGCCAGGAACCTGCAGAAGTTCGGCTACCGCATCGTCCCGGTGAATCCCACGGCCAGCCAGATCCTCGGCGAGCGCGCGTGGCCAGACCTGGAATCCGCGCTGCAGAACGCGGGACCGATCGACGCCGTGGACGTGTTCCGCCGTCCGGAGCACGTGGCCGCCATCGTCGACGAGGCCATCCGACTGAAAGTGCCGGCATTGTGGCTGCAGGAAGGCGTGGTGGACGAAACCGCGGCGCGCAAAGCGCGCGCCGCCGGCATATTCACCGTCATGGATCGCTGCATGTACAAGGCGCGCAGCGCGATGGAGCCCGGCTAACTAGGGCGCCAGGCTGACTACCTTCAGTAGCAACAGGTGGCGCTGAGGCTGGGGGCGAGCAGGCACGACGCCACCAGGATTCTCACCGCGCCATGATCTCCACGCGATTGCCTTCGGGATCGCGCACCACGCATTCGTAGTAGCCATCCCCGGTGCGGCGCGGACCCTCCACCGGCGGATGGCCATCCGCGGTCAGCCGTGCCGCCAGCGCATCCACCGCGGCTTCATCACCGACGGTGATCGCCACATGCGCGAACCCCAGTTGCTCGTCGTCCATGCGATCGTCCATACCGGCACGTCTCATGATCTCCAGACGCGCGCCGCCGGCGAATCCCAGGAAGCGGGATTCGAACCGCTTGCGTGGATTCTGGTACCGGTCGCCGATGCGCGCGCCGAAGTATCGCGCGTAGAAGGCTGCCACCACGTCGATGTCGCGCACCCACAGGCCGACGTGCTCGACCCGGATGACCGTGGGATCGCTCATGCCAGCCGGCACAACATCACGTGATCAGTCTGCGGATCGGAGCCCACGACGAACACCTGCCGGCCCACCCGGCTGAAACCATGCCGGGCATAGAAGGCCTTGGCGCGCTCATTGCGCTCCCACACTCCCAGCCACAACGACGTGGCGCCGCGACGGCGCGCGCGATCCTTGGCGCCGTCCATGAGCGCGCCGGCGATGCCTTTGCCGTGGAAAGGCTTGTCCACGTAGAAGCGCCACAATTCGATGCTGCCTAGGGCGGGCACGCCTTCCGACACCTTGTTGGCGCGCAGCTGCGCGAATCCCAGCCAGCGCCCGGCGTCGTCGGCGATGACGAACGTCTCGATGTCCGGATTGCGCAGCTCCGCGAGCTGCTTCTCCGGGCTCCATGCGGACTCGAGGTGCGCTCGCATGTCGTCCGCGGTGTTGTCGTCCGCGAACGATTCGTAGAACGTGCGCGCGCCGAATTCCGCCAGCTGCGCGGCTTGCGCGGGAGTCACGTCGTGAATTGCGAACCTTTTTGCATGCTCATCCATCAGCCGGGCTCCAGGCACCGATCCGCATCGGGGAACTCTAAGGTATTCTCGACCCATGCAGCTCGAGTTCACCAAGATGCATGGCGCGGGCAACGACGTCATCGTGTTCGATGCGCCAGCCGACGGCAGCCTTCCCACGGTGGAGCAGTGGCGCGCGCTCTCCGACCGGCACAAGGGCATCGGCTTCGACCAGGCCATGGTCATCGAGCGGCCGCGCCGCGCGGGCACGCAGGCCTACTACCGCATTTTCAACGCCGATGGCGGCGAGGTGGAGCAATGCGGCAATGGCGTGCGCTGCGTGGCGTCGTATCTGCTGCGGCGTGGGGATGCTCCCGATGGCGAAATCACGCTGGACAGCCCCGCCGGCCTCATCCGCATCCGCATCCACGACGAATCCCTGGTGTCCGTGGACATGGGCCCGCCGAATTTCGATCCGAAGTCCCTGCCGTTCGACGCTTCCGCCGAGGCACACGTCTATCCCTTGCAGGTGGCCGGCACCGAAGTTGAGATCGGCGCGGTATCGATGGGCAATCCGCACGCCGTTCTCACCGTCTCTTCGGTGGCCAGCGCTCCCGTCGACCGCCTCGGGCCGGCCATCGAGCGTCATCCGCGTTTTCCGCGGCGCGTGAACGTGGGCTTCATGGAAATCGTCGATCGCGGGCACATCCGCCTGCGCGTGTACGAGCGCGGCACGGGTGAAACCCTGGCCTGCGGCACCGGCGCCTGCGCCGCTGTCGCGGTAGGCAGACGTCACGGACGCCTCGACGCCACGGTCGAAGTCGAATTACCGGGCGGAAAACTCGAGATCACCTGGAACGGACCCGGTGAACATATTTGGATGAAAGGCCCGGCCGCTGTATCTTTCACCGGAACCGTCGAGATCTAGGGGAGAAGCAAAAAGCATGAGCACGCAAACCGCACGCGGTTTGGCCACGGGCCAGACGGATGAAGAACGCATCGAGCGTTACCTCAACCTGAATCCCGATTTCTTCGAACGGCACCAACCGCTGCTGTCGCGCATGCGACTGCCGCACATGCGCACCGGTTCCACCGTCTCGCTGGTCGAGCGCCAGGTGGAAGTGCTGCGCGAGCAGAAGAGCGACTCCGACAAGCGGCTGGCCGAGTTCGTCTCGGTAGCGCGCGCCAACGACCAGCTCGCGGACAAGATCCATCGCTTCACGCGCCGGCTGCTGCGCGCGTCGGATGCGCGCATCGCGCTCACGTCGCTGGAGGCCAGCCTGCGTGAAGACTTCGACGCGTTTCATTCAGTGCTGGTGCTGACGGGCTCGATTCCCTCCCTGAAGGGCGACTACGAACCCTTCCTTCGCAAACTGCCGGCCGACGACGCCAACATCCGCAGCTTCGAAGCGCTGCTGAACACCGGCAAGCCGCGTTGCGGCCAGGTGCGCGATTCGCAGCGTGATTTCCTGTTCGGGCCCGAGGCCGCGAGCATCGGATCGGTGGCGCTGGTGCCCCTGAACGACAGCAAGGGTGAGAATGGTTCGATCGGCCTGCTGGCACTGGGCAGCGCCGAACGCGAACGCTTCCACCCGGGCATGAGCACGGATTTCCTGAAGCGCATGGGTGAATTGATCACCGACGCCCTTTCGCGCCCCTAGTTAGCCAGGGGACAGACTTTGAGTCTGTCCTCTCTTCACCCCATGCCAGCCCTCGATAAATCCCTCATCGACGGCTACCTCGCCCACCTCTCCAAGGAGCGGCGCCTCTCGCCGCACACCGCGTCCAACTACGCGCGTGACCTGCGCGCGCTCGCCGAATTCGCCGAACGCGGCAGCCTCACCAGCTGGAAAACGCTCGACAGCCAGCACGTCCGCGTTTTCGCGGCGAAATCGCATGCTGGCGGACTGAATCCGCGCAGCGTGCAGCGCCGGCTCTCGGCCGTCCGCGGCTTCTTCAATTACCTGCTGCGCGAACGTGTGGTCACCAGCAACCCGGCCGTCGACGTGCGCGCCCCCAAGGCCGCCAAGCGCCTGCCTGGCACGCTCGACGCCGACCAGATCAACCAGCTGCTCGATATTCCGCCCGAGAACGCACTGGCGGTGCGCGACCGCGCCATCATGGAACTGTTTTATTCGTCCGGCCTGCGCCTGGATGAACTCGTGAGCCTGGACCTGGGTCAGCTGGACCTCGCCGACCGCACGGTGCGGGTGCTCGGCAAAGGCCGCAAGCAACGCATCGTGCCCGTGGGCCGCAAGGCCGACGAGGCGCTGCGCGCCTGGCTCAAGGAACGCGGCGGGCTGGCCTCGCACGGCGAAACCGCCCTTTTCCTGGGCAAGAATGGCTCCCGGCTCAAGCACCGTGCCGTTCAACTGCGGATCGCGTACTGGGCGCGCCGCAAGGGCCTGCCCGCGCATGTCCATCCGCACCTTTTCCGGCATTCATTCGCCACGCATCTTCTTGAATCGAGTAAGGATTTGCGCGGCGTCCAGGAGTTGCTCGGCCACGCCGACATCTCGACCACGCAGATCTACACCCATCTTGATTTCGCCCACCTGGCCCGCACCTACGACGCTTCCCACCCTCGGGCAAAACGCAAGACGTAGGTCTTAAAGGTCAGGCTCAGAATGAGCGAAAGTTTCAATCCGCACGGAACGACAATTCTCGCCGTGCGGCGTAACGGCGC
>JAQSWD010000117.1 GCA_029266835.1 Steroidobacteraceae bacterium | reverse complement strand
CCGGTGGACAACCCGGTGATGGGTGACGGGCGCTTCCGCGAAGGCACGCCCTTCGTGGCCGGCGTCAAGGTGAGCGACGCCAACAAGGTGCTCATCGATGAACTGCAGCAGCGCGGGCGGCTGCTCAAGCACGAAGCCATCCAGCACAGTTATCCCTGCTGCTGGCGCCACAAGACGCCGGTGATCTTCCGCGCGACGCCGCAGTGGTTCATCAGCATGGAGCAGAAGGGTCTGCGCGCGAACGCGCTGCGCGACATCAAGAAGACGCAGTGGGTGCCTGCCTGGGGCGAGCAGCGCATCTACAACATGATCGAGAACCGCCCGGACTGGTGCCTGTCGCGCCAGCGCACCTGGGGCGTGCCGATCACGTTGTTCGTGCACAAGGAAACGCAGGAGCTGCATCCGCGGACGCAGGAATTCATCGAGGCGGTGGCCAGGCTGGTCGAGAAGGACGGCATCGAAGCCTGGTTCGATCTCGATGCGAAGGAGTTGCTGGGCGCCGATGCCGACAACTACGAGAAGGTCACCGACGTCATGGACGTGTGGGCCGACTCCGGGTTGTCGTTCGAGTGCGTGCATCACACGCATCCGGATGAGGTGAAGCCGCCCGTGGATCTGTACCTCGAGGGCTCGGATCAGCATCGTGGCTGGTTCCATTCCTCGTTGCTGATGTCCGAAGCGTTGTATTCCCAGGCGCCGTACAAGGGCGTGCTCACACACGGTTTCACGGTCGACGAGAACGGACGCAAGATGTCCAAGTCGCTGGGCAACGTGATCGAGCCGCAGAAGGTGATGTCGACGCTGGGCGCGGACGTGTTGCGGCTGTGGGTGGCCGCCACCGATTACGCCAACGAGATGTCGCTGACGGAAGAAATCCTCAAGCGTACGTCGGAGTCGTACCGGCGCATCCGCAATACCGTGCGCTATCTGCTCGGCAGTTTCGCCGGCTTCGATCCGGCCGCGGATGCGGTGCCCGTCGAGGAACTGGTGGCCATCGACCGCTGGGCCATCGCGCGCACGGCGGCATTGCACGAGGAAATCGTCGACGCGTACCGCAAATACCAGTACCACCTGATCTACCAGAAGATCCACAACTTCTGCGTCGTGGACCTGGGCGGCTTCTATCTCGACCTGCTCAAGGACCGGCTGTACACCACGCCGAAGAAGAGCCTGCCGCGCCGCTCGGCGCAGACCGCGCTGTTCCACATCGCCGAGAGCATGGTGCGCTGGCTGGCGCCCATCCTGTCGTACACGGCCGACGAGATCTGGGGCTTCATGCCGGGCAAGCGCAGCCAGTCGGTGTTCCTCGAGACCTGGCACCAGTTGCCGCAAGTTTCCGAGAGCACCATCGACTGGAACCTGTTCATCCAGCTCAAGGCCGCGGTGGCCGCGGAGATGGAAAAGCTCCGCGTGGCCGGGACCGTCGGCGGGTCGCTGGACGCCGAAGTCGAAGTGTTCGCAGACGGCGGAGTCTGGGTGCGCGTGCAGGCTTCCCCGGCTCCCAAGTGCGAGCGCTGCTGGCACCATCGGCCCGACGTGGGCGGCAACGCCGATCACCCCACCATCTGTGGGCGATGCGTTGAAAACGTGACCGGGCCGGGTGAACCCCGCCGGTTTGTCTAGTTCAAAGACCGGGATGACCAGAGCAAGCGCATGAACGAACCCAGACTCTCATGGCAGGAAAGCGGCTGGCGGTGGTTGTGGATCACCGCGCTGTTCATCGTGCTCGACCAGCTGACGAAGCTGTGGATAGTGTCCTCGGTCACGCATGACATCCAGGTGCTGCCCGTGCTCAACATCATTCACACCGTCAACTATGGTGCCGCGTGGAGCATGTTCGCGGACTGGGGTGGCTCGCAGCGGTGGCTGTTGTCGGCGCTGGCCGTGGTCATATCCATCGCCATCGTCTACTGGCTGCGCCGGCTGTCGATGGCCAGCCAGCGCCTGCTGATCGGTGGCCTGGTGCTCATCCTCGGCGGCGCCATCGGCAATGTCATCGACCGCCTGCGGCTCGGACACGTCATCGATTTCGTCGACGTGCATTGGGGCACCGCGCACTTTCCCGCGTTCAACGTGGCGGACGCCGCCATCAGCATAGGCGCAGTCCTGGTGATCCTGGACTCGCTGCTCGAGCAGCGCCGCGAGAAACAGGCGGCCGCCAGGGCCGCGGCCGGCGGCGCGGACAGCGGTAGATAGGCCCGGCCGTCATGCGCGTGATTCTGGCCAACCCGAGGGGATTCTGCGCTGGCGTGGATCGCGCCATCGACATCGTCGAGCGCGCCATCGCGTTGTTCGGCGCGCCCATCCACGTGCGGCACGAGGTGGTGCACAACGTGCACGTGGTCGAACGACTGCGCCGCATGGGCGCCATTTTCGTCGACGAGCTGCACCAGGTGCCGGACGGCGCGACAGTGATCTTTTCCGCGCATGGCGTGCCAGCGGCCGTCGAGAACGAAGCCGCACGCCGTGGGTTGACCGTATTCGATGCCACCTGTCCGCTGGTCACCAAGGTGCACATGGAAGTAGCGCGTTACGCGCGCGACGGACGCGACGTGGTGTTGATCGGCCACGCCGGCCATCCCGAAGTGGAGGGCACCATGGGGCGCTTCGACACTTCGCAGGGCGGCCACATGCACCTGATCGAGAACGTGGAGCAGGCTCGCCAGCTCGAAGTGCGCGATGCCGCGCGATTGGCCTTCGTCACGCAGACCACGCTGTCGGTGGATGACACCGCCGCCATCGTCAATACCCTGCGCGAACGTTTTCCCGACCTGGCGAGCCCTCGCCGCGAAGACATCTGCTATGCGACGCAGAACCGGCAGGATGCGGTGAAGGAGCTCATCGCCAACTGCGACGTGTTGCTCGTGGTCGGCTCGATCACCAGCTCCAATTCCAATCGGTTGCGCGAGCTCGCGGAACGCGCCGGCCGGCCTGGCTATCTGATCGATGATGCTTCATTCCTGCGGCGCGAATGGTTCGAAGGCAAGAACGCCGTCGGCGTGACCGCGGGCGCCTCGGCGCCCGAAGAGCTGGTGCAGCAGGTGGTGGCCCGGCTGCGGGAGTGGGGCGGCGATGTCGCCGAGGAACTCAAGGGACGGGAGGAACACGTGGTGTTCTCTCTGCCGCGCGCGCTGCGGATGCCCCGCGGTGAATCCGCCGCGAAGTAGGGCTGGGCCAGCCGGCCACGCGGCCAAACTACCAGTTGTTCCAGCAATCTTCGGTCGAGTCCTGGCCGGAAGCATCGTGCGCGAACCGGCGGCCATGCTGGTCGACGCCCATTTCAGGGCAACGAGAGTCAAGGATGTTGCCGGCGATCCTGTTGACGCGCGCCGTGGCCAGATAGGTCAGTTTGTCGTCGCCGACTTCGATCTCCAGCGTGTAATTCGCCGCGGCTGGCGCAGTGCCCAGTTGCGCGAGTTCCGCGTACCGGGCGTGCTTCGCGAAATGGCGGTCCTGCGCGGCCTGGATTTCGCTCAACGCCTCCACGGCGACCTGCCGATGCGCGCGCAGCTCACGCGTGCGCCATAGCGGAATGGCAGCGGCGGCGATGACCACGAGCGCGACCAGAACCGTGAGGGTCTCGATGAGCGTGAGTCCGGAATCGCGGCGCATGTCAGGGCGGCAATCGTTGCCAGGACAGCCGCCGCAGTTCGCCCGCCGCGGCGCAGCGCGCGGCGACGACGGGTTCGCAATCCGCGCCCGCGGCTTCGGCGACTTCAACCACGCGCATGACCAGGGCGCGCTGGCGATCCGTCGAGCCGCGTGCGGCATATCCGGTGCTCAGTATCTCGTAGTGCGCGCCCGCCACACGGGCGCCTGGTTCTTGCGGAAGGCCGATTTCATAGCCAAGGAATCGCGTCCGGATCTCGACCTGGTCCGACGAGTCGGGCAGCGAAGCGTGAACACGCACAGGTACGGCTTCGGGCGGGGAGCTGGTCACTTGGCGGATGGCGATCTCGATGCCGGCGCTCGCGGCGGACACGGCATTCTCGCGAAACTGCTCATTGCGCGCCAGCTGCAGCTCCACCTGCGCCGCGGCCGCGCCCGCGAGGCCTAACAGCGAAATCAGGGTGAGCAGCAGCAGCCCGGCCACCAGGGCGATACCGCGTTGCTCATTCGCGCGACCGCGGAGATTCATGACACTGGGTTACGTATCGCCACCGTCGTTTCGATGAGCAGGCGGCGCTGGCGGGCTTCAGCAGTGGAAGGGGTGAAGTCGACGTTCGCATAACTGAGCCGGCGGTCGTCGTGATGTCCGCGCTCGGTCACTTCCGCGCGCAGGCGCAGCCACAACCGCACGGCAACGATGCTTTCGGAAGCCGCGCGTGGTGAATCGGCCGGCACATACCTCACCACGCGTTCGCCGTTTTCCACGCCGACGACCGCGAACTCGACCTGCAGGTCTTCCACGCCCGGCATGACTTCTTCATCGCGGAAATGAACGGCGCCACGGGACTCCGTAAGAGACTTGACTCGCAATGCCGGCCAACCGCGTCGGTCGACCGAATCATTGGCGATGTAGTAACTGCGGATGACGAGGTCGCGGATCTCATTTTCGTCGTCAACCGGTCCGGGCGCACTTCCGTCGGCGAACAGGCGCAGCGGTCCCGCGGACGAACGCGCCGCGGAGTAGACCTGCAGACGGCCTGCCCGCGGCGACACGGTGGCGAGAGAGGCGTGGCGCAGGGTGAGGGTATCGGCCACAGAGGACGCGCCGCCCGCCGTAGCCGTCGGTGCACAGTCGCGCGCATCGCTGCCGAGAGCGAAACGATTATCGGAGCCCTGCACGGGGCGCCGAAGATCGACGGCGAAATTGACGCCACAATCGTGCGCACCCGCCGGCAAGCCGCCCACTTCGGGAACGACGCGCGCCGCCCCGGGTTGAGCAAGTTCATCCCCCTCCGCGAGTATCGAACCGGCCCTCACCAGTTGAACGCGATCGGCTTGGGCCAGCCCGTAGAAACCGGCGTGTTCGACGTCGTTGACCAGCACGCTCATCGCGTGTCGCGCGGAACCCTGCAGCCACGCCAGGCTTTCACTGGCCGTTAAGTCGCGCTGGCTGCGTTGCAGGACCACGAGAAACGCGGCAATCAGCGTCAGGCCGATGACCAGCGCGATCAGCAGCTCCAGCAGGTTGAATCCGCGTGCGGCGAAAGGGCGCCTCACGGCGCGCCCGCCACCGGCTGCGCCAGCACGATGAGGGTGGATTCATCGGTGGTATCCGGATCTCGTGGGTCTTGCCAACGGAGTGAGATGGCAAAGCGATCCGGTGCGGCGGGGCCGATGGCGGGCTCGAAGGTGATGTTCGGAAGTGGCTGCAGGCCTGGCAGCAGCGCGCGCGCGGCGGCGATGAAGTAGAGGCGGTCACGTCCCGCGAGTCCCGACGCGTCGCAGGGCTCGGCCTCGTCGCAGGCGGAGGCGGCGACGATGTCCGTTCTCGAATCGTAGGCATGACGCGCCGTGGCGTTCGCGCGGATGCGACCCGCGATGTCGGCCACCAATGCCGTGGCCGCGCCATGGCGAAGCGCTTGCGACTGGTCACGCAGGCCCCCCAGCAACATGCCCGCCGCGCCGAGCAGGCCGGTGGACAGGATGACGAGCGCCACCAGCGCCTCGATGAGCGAGAAGCCGCGGCTCATGACTCGCAGTCCCCGGGGGCGCCAGCATCGACGCGTGCGCGTCCGGTGGCGCTGATGATGATGGCCCGCGGGGCGATCACCCCGGCCTCATCGCAGATAGTTAGGGTGCCGGCGCTGGCGGCGAATGACGAAGGCCAGAACCGGATGGGTGAGCGGGTGGCCTTGAGGACTACACCTCGAGGCAGGTTCTGACCCCCGGTCTCTTCACGGCTGGCGCCGGTTTCCAGGAATGACCGCCAGCCCGCCGCAACGGACCCCGCGGCCACGCAATTGCCGGATGAATCCGTGGGGCAGAGCAGGCCGGGCCGGGATTCGGTGATGGAATTGGCGCGTGTTTGCTGCACGCCGATGGCCATTTCGAAGGTGGCCGAACGGACCGCGGCCGCCCGCAGGCTGGTCTGAAAGCCGGGCGCGGCCAGCCCCGCCAGCAGGGCCAGCAACCCCAGGCAGAAGAGCAACTCGATGAGCGTGACTCCCACGCAGGCGCGACGTGATCCCATGAGCAGGATTCTGCTGCGCGCCGGCGCCTCGCCGGGACTCGCAAAACTGCTGTATTCATGCTGTTTCGCGATTGCCCGCCGCACCGCGGCGCGTATACTGCCGCCATGTCAATGACCGACCTCGATTCGGGAGTCGTCGAAAACCTGAACCAGCGCCTGCTGGGTCACGGGGTCAGGCCCACGGCGCAGCGCCTGCGCATCGCCTCGTTGCTGCTCGGCCGTCCCCAGCATCTGTCGGCCGAGCAGGTTCTCGCCGGGTTACGCAACCAGGGCATGCGGGTCTCCAAGGCGACCATTTACAACACGCTCAACTTGTTCGCGGCTTCGGGGCTCATCCGCCAGCTGTCCGTGGGCAACGATCGCTGCTGGTTCGATTCGAACACCGACGCGCACTACCACTTCCACGATCTGGACACCGGCGCGCTCATGGACGTTTCCTTGCGCGATGTCGAGTTCCAGCGCCTGCCGGAACCACCACCGGGAATGCAGGTGGACGGCATCGACCTGGTGATCCGCCTGCGGCGCAAATCCGCCGCCTGACGCGACCGGCCCCTCGATCGCGCGAATCGGGGCCCCGATACGCCGTTTTCGCGCTTCCCAGGCTCCACTCGCGCCATTAGAATGCGCGCCCTCAAAGTCCAGGTTTAAGCCCTCTTAGCTCAGCTGGTAGAGCACTTCATTCGTAATGAAGGGGTCGTCTGTTCGAATCAGACAGAGGGCACCACTTTCCAGACAGTGATCGAGAATTCTCCCAAGAACTCAGTCTGGATCCGCGTGTTCTCGCGGGTGCCCCTGGCCGTCTGGTATCCCTTCGCGAGTTTCCTGGCCTGGATGTCCTGGAAGGTGATCCCGTATCGCCGGCACGTGGTGGTGGCGAATCTCGCGGCCAGCTTCCCCGAATGGACCGAACAGCAGCGTGAGCGCGTCATCCGCGACTACTACCGCGGGTTTGGCGACATGCTGGTGGAAGTGATGCGCAGCCTGCGGCTCACGCGCGAGGAGCTCGAGCAACGCGTCGTGATACGCAATCCGCAACTGGTCCGTGACGAGGTCGCCAAGGGCAGGCCGGTGCTGCTGGTGGCCGCGCACCAGGCCAACTGGGAATGGATGCTGCTCGGGTTGTCCACGCAACTCGGTATTCCAGTGGACGCTGCCTACAAGCCGCTGGTCGACAACTGGGCCGAGATCGAGATGCGCAAACTGCGCGGCCGCTTCGGCGCGCGGCTGATCCCGGCGCAGGAGTTGTTAGGCGACATCATCAAGCAGCGCAATGCGCCGCGTGTCATCGCCATGGTCGCGGACCAGGAACCGGTGACCAGCGAACGCAAGCAGTGGGTGCGCTTCCTCAATCGCGACACCGCGTTTTTTCTCGGCCCCGAGGAGATCACGCGCGCCACCCGGTACGCCTCGTTCTTTCTGCGGCTCAAGCGCACCTCGCGCGGCCACTACGAAGTGGAGTTCGTGCCGCTGGCCGCGGCCGGCGAGCAACTGCCCGCCGGTGAATTCACCACGCGTTATGCGCGGCTGGTCGAAGAACAGATCCGGGAAGCGCCCGCGGACTGGCCCTGGTCGCACAAGCGCTGGAAGCTCAAGAAGCCGCTGTACGGGCCGTAGCGAGCGTCCGTTCCCCGGGTTTGCCCTTGATGCCGAACAACAGGCGCGTCAGTGCTGAGCGCCGCAGCACCAGCTCATAGATGAGCACGCATGAAATCAGCGTCGCGATCAGCACCACGCCGTACTTGGTCCAAGGGGTCCAGGGCCGCTGGACCACGAAGTAGGCGATCACGATGATCACCGTCTGGTGAAGGATGTACACCGGGTAGCTGGCGTCGCGCGACCAGGCCAGCAAAGGATTGCTGAAGCTCAGGTACTGCCTTCCCAGGCCCAGGAAGGCGAGCAGCCAGGTCCAGGTGAACAGGTTGGCCCAGAGGTAGTCGGCAAGGCTGTCGTGCTCGACGAAGCCGATCGCGAACGCCGTCAACAGCCCGACCGTGATGCACAGCGCGGCGCCCAGCGACCAGAACCGGTTTGCCGCCAGCCAGTCCCAGACGCCACGCGCCGAGGCCATCGCGAAGCCGAAGATCGTGAGCATCAGGTAGTGGTTGAACGTGTACCAGTCATTGACCAGCGAGTGCGTTTCGGGGAACAGCGGCTTGAGCAAGGCTTCATTGATGCCCAGCGGCAGCCCGAGCGCGAACAGCCACGGCCCGGCGTCGAGCACCGGCTTCGCGCGCCGCCACCAGGACATCAGCGGCAACAGCAGCAGTACGTACACGAACAGATAGACGATGAACCACAGGTGGTGCCAGCTGAAATCGCCGGCGGGGTAGGGCTCGAAACGCAGTACGCGCTCGATGAAGAAGGCGAAATAGCCGCCCTGCCAGTCGCCGTCGGCAACGCGTTCCACGAACACCTGTGGCGGAACGATGAGGAACATTCCGGCGATGGCGGGGACCAGCAGGCGCAGCGTGCGCTCTCCCGCGAATGCCACGGCGCTGCGCCGCTGGAGCGCGTACCACATGCCCGCGCCTGCGATCACGAACAGCAACGGCATGCGCAGCCGGTGCGCCAGGTCCATGGGCCATTGCAGCGCCGGGATCGTTTCCGCGTTGGTGATGTGCCATCCCCAGCCGACGAACAACATGCCGGTGTGGAAGAAGAGCAGCACGAAGATGGCGATGACGCGCAGCCAGTCGAGGAAGTCGTAGCGGGATTGTCCGGTGTTCATGTCGCGCTCCAGTGTCATGCGCGGCAGCCTGGCGCCGGCCTGTGGCCGCCGCGACGCCCGGGTGGCAAGCGGAGCATTGCGCGGGGCAGGCGGGACGGGCAGGCGGGACGGGCGGGCGGGGGCGCGCGGGGCTATGGGCCGCGGGTCATCGGCCGAGGCGTTCGAAAAGTTCGTCCTTGAAGCGCCGGCTGAGGCGCAGCACCGCGCCGCCGCGCAGCGTGATCTCGTGGTCGCCCTTGAATAGCGGCGCCAGCGACCGGATCTCGGCGACATTCACCGCGGTGGATTTGTGGATACGCGCGAAGCGCTGATCACCCAGCTGCGCCAGCAGGTCCGCCAGCGTGCGGCGCAGAAGGTAACGAGCCTGCGCCGTGTGCACGTGGACATAGTTGTCGTCCGCTTCCAGCCAGTGGATGGAGTCGGCGGCGATGAGCTGCAGGCCTTCGCCGACAGGCACCAGCAGGCGCTCGCGGGTCGCTGCCTGGGTGCGAGCGGCGCGCACGGCGGCCGGGCTCGCGCCCGCTCCGCGGCCGCGCAGACGGTCGAGCGTCTTGCGCAGCCTGTCGCGGTCGTAAGGTTTCAATAGGTAATCGACGGCATTGAGCTCGAAGGCCTTGATCGCGTGTTCATCGAAGGCCGTGACGAACACCAGCAGCGGTGCGGATTCCGGATCGAACTGCGCGGCGACTTCCAGGCCGCTGAGCCCGGGCATCTGGATGTCGAGGAACACCCAGTCGGGCGCCAGTGCCTCGATGGCCTGGGCGGCGCTCAATCCGTCCGCGGCTTCGCCGACCAGCTGTAGATCGGGCTGTTCGGCCAGCCAGCGTCGCAACTTGTCGCGCGCCGGCGTTTCGTCGTCGACGATCAGCACGCGTGTCACGGCGCGTATTCCCGCCACGGCAGCATGAGACGCGCGCACACGGAGTCGCCTTCGGCCTCGAGAATCAGACTCGCGTTCGCGCCGTAGAGCAGGGACAGACGCTCGCGGCAGTTGCGCAGACCGATTCCCGCCTGGCCACCGATATCGAGCGTTCCGCTGTTGCGGACGATGACCAGCAAGGTGTCGTCGCGCCGTTGGGCCTCGATCCTCACGGCCACGGGCGCGGCGCTGAGCTCCACGCCATGTTTG
>JAQSWD010000116.1 GCA_029266835.1 Steroidobacteraceae bacterium | reverse complement strand
CGAATGCCGGAACTGCCATGCCAGCATCTCGATGGACCTGACGCGGCAGAGCACGCGCGCCGCCGCCACGCATGAGCGCTTCCTGCTGACCGGCGAGAAGACCTGCATCGACTGCCACAAGGGCATCGCGCACAAGCTGCCCGACATGGCGGACGTGCCGCAGGGCTGAGCGCGCTTCAACCCCGGGCGCGGCGGATGAATCCCGCGCCCGCCGCGCGCGCCTTCGCCGCCTCGTCTTCTATCCACTGGCCGAACAACTTCAGCTTGCGGCTGTGCTGGCGCGCCGCCGGGTAGATGAACCAGAACGCGCGATCGTCGGTGCCCACGGTGTCGTGCGCGGGCACCAGCCGGCCGGAATCCAGCTCGGCGCGGAACAGCAGCGGCGAACCGATGGCGATGCCCTGCCCGGCCACGGCCGCGGCGATGTCGAGATACTCGTGCGCCAGGCTGGTGCCGAATTTGTCGCGCGACGGCCCGGCGCTGAAGCCGCGCGCGCGGAACCACATCGTCCACCAGTCGGGACGCCCCAGCAGCGGCACTTCCGGCGCCTTGCGCGGGTTCGCGAGCGCCGCGGCCGCCGCGCTCTTGAGCTTCGGCGAACACAGCGGCATGAAGATGCTGGGCAGCAGTTTCACGGCGCGCATGCCCGGCCAGCGACCCAGGCCATTGCGGATGGCGGCATCGAAACGGCCGTCGTTGAGATCCTCTGCATCCCCGGAGACGTCGATGCGCAGCGCGATGGCCGGGTGTTTGGCGCGGAAGCCACCCAGCAGCGGCGTGAGCCAGCTGGTGCCGAACGACGGCAGCGTGGTCAACGCCAGGCGCGACTCGTCCACCTCCACCGCGCGCACGAAACTGGCGCGCAGCGCGGCGAAGGCATTCATGGCTTCGCGCGCGATCACCGCGCCGCCTTGCGTCAGCTCCACGCGTTGCGCGTGGCGGTGGAACAGCGGCATGCCCAGCTGCTGTTCGAGCTGGCGGACGTGGTAGCTCACCGATGCGGCCGTGGTTCCGAGTTCGGCCGCGGCCTGGGCAAAGCTCCCCACGCGCGCCGCGGCCTCGAAGGCACGGATGGAGGAAAGCGATGGCAGCTTGTCTTCGGCGACCATAAGTCTTGCTTAGCCTACGGGCGGGTTTGCCTACTGGTCAATCGGCGGGCCGCGCGCGGAACATCGCGCTGACTTCACCACCGGAGCCTGAAATGGAACTGACCCGACGCGCCCTGCTGCAACACCTCTCTCTGGCGGGCGCGGCCTGCGCCATCGGGGTGCCGGCGATGGCTCGTGCCGATGGCGCAGGCCACGAGCGTGACTGGCAATGGCTGGTCGGAAACTGGGACGTCTACCACGAGCGCCTGCGCGGGCGGCTCGAGGGCAGCACCACCTGGGACAAATTCGGCGGCAAGTGCAGCAGCTGGACCACGCTCGGCGGCCTCGGCAACGTGGACGATTGCCTGCTGTACCTGCCCTCGGGCACGTATCGCGCCGTGGCGCCGCGGGCTTTCGACCCGACGACCGGCCAGTGGAACATCTGGTGGTTAGACGGCCGCATGGCGGGCAAGCTCGACCCGCCGGTGCGCGGAACCTTCACCGGCAACGAAGGCGAGTTCCACGGGCCCGATGTCCACCAGGGCCGCAAGGTCGACGTGCGCTTCCGCTGGCACGAGACGAACAGCCAGCGTCCGCACTGGGACCAGGCCTATTCCACGGACTCGGGCAAGACCTGGGAGATCAACTGGCGCAACTACTTCACGCGCACGGGCACGGAGCCTGCTCCCGTTGCGCTGGAACCCGGCGAGAAGGCGGCGGCCGAGGCTGCCGACTGGGCCTTCCTCGCGGGCCACTGGCGTGTGAAGAACCGGAAGCTGAGGCCCGACGGTAGTTGGGAGACATTCGACAGCACCTTGCACAACCGCCCGGTGATGGGTGGCCTGGGCAATGTGGGCGACAATGTGTTCGACGCGCCCTCGGGCAAGTATCGCGGCCTCAGCTTGCGCGCCTTCGATCCCGCGGCGAAGTCGTGGCGCAGCTGGTGGCTGGATGGCCGCACGCCACAGGACATCTCGCCATCGGTGAGCGGCGGCTTTGCCAACGGTGTGGGTACGCTCACGGGCGAAGACCTGGTGAACGGCGAGAAGGTACAGGTGCGCTCGCGCTGGTCCGGCATGACCGGCACCACCGCGCAATGGGAGCAGGCCATTTCGCGCGACGGCAAACGCTGGGAACCCAACTGGATCGCGGAGCTCGAACGCGCGTGAGGCGCGCGACGTTGTTTGTGGCGTGCCTGTTGGCGGCCTGCCTGTTGGCGGCGTGCGCCGCCGTACTGCGCGGCAGCGGCATGGAAATCGTGGGCGTGGCGCAGATGTTCGCACCGGGAATCGCGTCGACCGAATTCTCCGACGCCCGTCTCACGATTTCACCCGACGGCCGCGCCGCGCTCTGGTTCACCCGCAATCGCACGGGCGGAGCCGGTGGGTACGACATCTGGTTGTCCCGTCGCGCTGCGGATGGAACCTGGGGCGCGGCCGAACCCGTGTCGTTCAACTCACCCGCGCGGGACTTCGACCCTGCATTCAGCGCCGACGGGAAACACGTGTACTTCTCGTCGGATCGCGCCGGCGGCCTGGGGGGCGACGACCTCTGGCGCGTGCGCGTGAATGGCAAGGGATTCGACAAGCCTGAGCACCTGGGCGCGACGGTCAACTCCGCCCTGAACGAGTGGGCGCCGATGCTCTCTCCCGACGGCCGCACACTTCTTTTCTCCAGCGATGGTCACGGCGGCGCGGGACGCATGGATCTGTTCACCTCGCGCCTCACCGCGCAAGGTTTCACCGCGGCGTCACCGGTACCTGGCGACCTCAACACATCGGCAGACGAGTTCGACGCCACCTATCTCGCCGACGGGCGCGACATCGTGTTCTCGCGGGCGGGGGACCTTTCGGTCGATGACGTGAAGCTGTTCCACGTTTCACCGCGCGGCGGGCGTTATGCGCGCGGCACGCTGCTGCCCGAAGTGGTGAACACCGCGGCCAGCAACACCTACGCGCCCATGCTGGACTGGTCGGGCCCGAACAGGCTTCTGTTCACGACGCGCCGGCCGGCGAACAATCCGCACGCGGCCGATTTGTACGTGGTGAAATACCGGCACTGATGCAAACGCTGGTCACCGTGCTCCTCTGGTTCTGTGTATTGGGCTGCGCGCTGCTGGGCGGGCTGTACTTCGCATTCTCCGCTTTCATCATGAAGGCCCTGCGCGAGTCGGGCATGGCGGGCGTGACGGCCATGAACGCCATCAATCGCGTGATCCTGCGCTCGGCATTCATGCCGCTGTTCTTTGGAACCGCGCTGGCCAGTGGCGCACTCGCGGTCATCGGAGTGATGCACGTCGGCGCGCCCGGCGCCATCCACCTGATCGCCGGCGGCCTGCTGTATGTGGCCGGCATGTTCCTGGTCACGATGCTGTTCAATGTGCCGCTGAACAACGCGCTGCAGAACGTGCAGGCCGAGTCGCGCACCGGCACCGCGATCTGGAACGACTATCTACGCCGCTGGACGCTCTGGAACCACGTGCGCACCGTGAGCTGCCTCGGCGCCGCCGCGCTGTTTCTCTGCGCCCTGCTAATGGGGACATTCCTCATTTCCCTGTCACACCCGGCGGACTCCTAAGCAAAACTAAACATCCGGTCAGAACTACAGAACACGCCGGATTTTCGAATCGGCACGATGTGCGCCTCACTAACGGAGGATCACATCATGAACATCAAGACCCTGCTGCCCCTCGCCGCCCTGGCGCTGAGCGGCCTCGCCACCGCCGCGCCCACCAACAGCGTGGTGGTCCGGTACGGCGACCTCAACCTGGATTCGCAGGCCGGCATCGCCCGCCTGCACAAGCGCATCGCGAATGCCGCGGAAACGGTCTGCGACCAGCTCGAGACCCGCATCCTCGGCCTGCAGGCCGCCTACAAGGACTGCGTGAACGCCGCCGTGGCCGATGGCGTCGCCGCCGTCGACAACGCCAACCTCAGCCAGTACCACGCCAGCAAGGGCCGGTTCTCGGTCGTGGCGGCCAATCGTTGACGAGGAGTTGGAGGCGGCGAAGTTCTGAAAGCTCTTCGCCGCCTCCTCCGCAGGAAAATGCCTCCCTGCAACGCCGCGCGAAACCATTTAGCCTCAATCGCGCGGGATCAGCTCAGGTAGCCGTGCAGGGTTGACTCTTCTGACAGCAATTGCTCACGGACGCCGCATACGCGGCGTCCGCGCGCCGGCGCAGGCTGCGTGTTCACCGAGGAGAACACGATGAGCAAGGAAACCGAGATCGAAAAGAAGTTCTGGAAGTCGCTGCGCGGCGATCGCACCGTGATGCTGGGCCTGTCCGGGGTCGAGGAAGGACATGCTCAACCCATGACGGCGCAGATCCTTCACGAAGACGACGAGCGCGGCGCTATCTACTTTTTCACCGCCAAGGACACCGACCTGGTGCGCAGCCTGGGCGAGTCGCACGCCGCGTCCATCCAGTTCGCGTCCAAGGGCCATGACCTGTTCGCCACGCTGCAGGGTGAGCTGGTGGCGCACAACAACCGCGTCATCATCGACAAGTTGTGGAACACCTTCGTCGCGGCCTGGTACGAGGGCGGCAAGGACGACCCCAAACTGCAGCTGCTGCGATTCGAGCCGCTGAACGCGCAGGTTTGGCTCAACGAACACAGCCTGTGGGCCGGCGTCAAACTGCTCATGGGGCGCGACCCGAAAGATGACTACGCGGGCAAGACCGCCGAGCTGGAGCTCAGATCACCTTCAAGGTGATGGCCTTGAGCACGGCCTGCGTTCGGTCGCGCGCTTCCAGCTTGGCCAGGATCTCCGAGACGTAGTTCTTCACCGTTCCCTCGGCCAGGAACACGCTGCGTGCGATCTCCTTGTTGGAGTAGCCGCCTGCGAGCAGCCGCAGGATCGCGATCTCGCGCTCGCCGAAATTGCCCGTGGGTGCCGAGGTTTCGCGGTACGCGAAACGCGCTCGCACGGCGTCGGTGGCCACGGGCTGCAGCAGGGACTCGCCGCATTGCACGTTCAGGATGCCGTCGCGCAGGTCTTCCGGCGCGGCATCCTTGAGCAGGAAGCCCTGCGCGCCGGCCTCCACCGCTTCGAGCATCACCTGGCTGTCATCGAAGGTGGTGAGCAGTATCAGCGGTGTGTGGTCGCCGCGCGCACGCAGTTCCCGTAGCGCTTCGATGCCCGTGAGCCTGGGCATGCGCACATCGGAGACGATGACGTCCACGGGTGTGCTCGAAAGTCTGTCCACGAGTTCGCGGCCATCGGCGGCTTCGATGGCGATGTCGATTCCCAAGCCTCGCAGCACCAGCTTGAGGCCCTCGCGCACCAGCGCCTGGTCGTCGGCCAGCGCGATCCTTGTAGTCATGGCGCCCATGAGTCAGGCCTGCAGCGGCAGCTGCACGTCGAGCGCCAGTCCGCCCTGTGCCGCGCGCGAGATTTCCAGGCGCCCCGCCAGCGCCGCGACGCGCTCACGCATGCCGGCGAGCCCGATGCCTTCCCGCAGCGGTAGTTTGGCGCCGCCGTCATCGCGCACGCCCAGCCGGATTCCCTCGCCATCGCGAGCCAGCTCCACCCACACATTGCGCGCATCGGCGTGACGCACGACATTGGTGATCGCCTCCTGCACCACGCGCAGCAGGGTTTCCGCCTGCGCCACGCTGGACACCCGCGCCTCATCGCCAATCTCCAGATGGATGCGCGGCGGCGCCGGCAGCGGCGCGATCAGCTGGGTGAGCGCCTCGCGGATGTCCAGGCCGTCGTGCTGGCGCATCTGCGCCACCACGCCGCGGATGTCGGCCAGCAGTTCCGTGGCGAGCTGCGTGGCCGTATCCACGTTGGGGGCGCCGGTTTCGCGCTGCAGCGCCGTGAGGTTCAGCTTGAGCGCGGTGAGTTTGTGCCCGGCCACGTCGTGCAGCTCGCGCGCCAGGCGCAGCCGCTCGTGGTCGCGCGCGCTTTCTTCCAGCAGGGACCGCGTGGCCAGCAGGTGCGCATTGGTCTCGCGCAGCTGCGCGGCGGTCTCGTTCGCGCGCCGCGCATACCAGGCGGTGAGCACGGCGAACAGCTGGAAGGCCGAGTAGGCGATCAGGATTCGCCAGGCGGATTCGACACCCCAGACCAGGGACGAAATGGCGTACAAGCTGGCGTTCAGCGCGATGCCGACGAGCACCAGCGCGCGCGCGCCGAGCAGCATCCCGCAGTCGGCCATGAACATGATGGTCAGGATCGGCGCGTAACTGAAGGGGGCCCAGAAGACATTGGTGACCAGCACCACCACGCCTTCCAGTGCCAGCAGGCCTCCCCACTTCGCGGCAGGGGAAGTGCCATCGTCATATCGCTGCTTGATCATGAACACGGCGAGGAAAACCACCATGCAGACCACGGCCTCGAAACGCCCGATCAGGAAAAACCGCGACGGCGAATCGAACAGCAACACCACCAGCGCCACCCAGGTGAAGTAGGCCGCGAGGTTCATCGCGCCGAGATAACGGCTGTGGGGCGTGGGCGCGGGATCCATGCGCACAGCTTGTCCTGCGGCTCGCGGAGTCACAAGCACCCGCCCGAAGGAAGTGACTTTCGGCACCCCGGCAGGTGACCTCCGGCAACTGGCCGCCCGCGGCATCGCGAGGAAAATGGCGCCATCTACCCAGGAGGCCTCATGAAAACCATGCTCATCGTTCCCGCGCTCATCGCCGCCGGACTCGCGCTGCCGGTGTCTTTCGCCAAGGCGGGCGAGCTCACCGTCACTATTACCGATATTCGCGCCAGCAAGGGCGCGTTGCTGGTGTCGGTGATCGGATCCGAGGCCGGCTGGAAGAACCAGGAAAAGCCCGTGGTCGCCGAAAAACACGTGGTCAACGGCGCGGAAGCCGTCCTGAAGTTCAACCTGCCCGCGGGCAGCTACGCGGTGCAGGTGTTGCACGACGAAAACGAAAACGGCGAGCTGGATTTCAACGCCATGGGAATACCCACGGAAGGTTACGGATTCAGCAACAACCCGCAGGTGATGCGCCGCGCCGAATTCAACGAGGCGAAATTCAACGTGACGGATGCAGCGTCCTCCATCGTCGTGCAGTTGCGGTGAATGCCGTGAACGGTTCGATGCCACGGCGCGGGTTCCTGCAATCCATGTTCGCGGCGGCGCTGGCGGGCGGCAGCATGCCCGGCTGGTTGCGCGCGGAAACGCCCGATGCGTGGCTTGCCGGCTGGAAGACCTTCGGCCGTGAATCCGAAGGCCCGACGGTCGCCACGATCGACGGGCGCTGGCCGCGTAGTTTGACCGGCACCTTGTATCGCAATGGCCCCGCGTGGTTCGAGCGCGGCGGCGTGCGCTACGAGCACTGGTTCGATGGCGACGGCCTGATGCGGGCGTGGAAGATCGGCGGCGGCCAGGTGACGCACACCGCCCGCATGGTGGCCACCAGCAAGTTCCTGCGTGAGCAGCGCTCTGGAAAGTTTGAAGTGAATGCTGCCGGCACGAAAATCCCCAACGCCGTCCCCGGGCGCAACAACGACGACTTCAATACCGCGAACACCGCCGTGGTGAGGATCGGCGATCGCGTGTTCGCGCTGTGGGAAGGTGGGTCGGCCATAGAGGTGGATCCGGACACGCTGGCGACGCGCGGCGCGGCGACCTGGCGCGAGGATCTCGTCGCCGTGCCCTTCTCCGCGCATCCGCTGCTGGAGCGCGACGGCAGCGCCTGGAATTTCGGCTCGCTGGCTTTCTTCGGCGGCAGTGGGCTGGTCATCTGGAACATCGGCGCGGATGGCAGGCTGCGGCATTTCCAGATGCTGAAATCGAGCGAGCCGGGCTATCTGCACGCCTTCGCGATGACGCCCAAGTACCTGGTGTTCATGCTGGTGCCGTTCACCATGCCGGCCGCCGACGGCGCGTTCTTCTCGAGCCTCAGGTTCTCGACTCACCAGCCCTGCCGCATCGCGCTGGTTCCGAAAGATGCGCTGGATGCGCCGCGCTGGTTCGAAGCCGACTTCGCCATGGCCTATCACTTCGGTGACGCCTTCGAGCATGGCGACGAGGTGGTCATGCGGACCGTGCGCCATCGCGACGCCGAGAAATCGCGCTCGCCGTTCGCGTCCGCGCTGCGCGGTGAAAAACCCACCGATGACGGCGCCGGCACCGATCTCGCGAGTCTTCGCCTGAACCTGAAAACCGGCGCGGCGCGCTGGGAGACGCATGGCGCCGCCGGCATCGAATTCCCCACCTGGGATGAACGCACGCCCGGCACCGAGGCCGCGTGCATTTACGCGCCCTGCCTCGTGGGACGCGCGGAGGTGCCGTATTTCAACGCCGTCTGCAGCATCGATGCGGAGCGGGACCGCATTCGCCACTGGCGATACGGCGAGAGGATCTTCGCGGAGGAACATCGCTTCGTGCCGAAGCCTGGCAGCAGCCGCCCCGGGCAGGGATGGTTGTTAGGAACCCTGCTCGACCACGAACGAGGGCGCAGCGGCCTGGCGGTGCTCGACGCCGAGCGCGTCGAAGAGGGGCCGATTGCCACGGCCTGGGTGCCCTACACCACGCCGCTGGGTTTTCACGGCTGGTTCG
>JAQSWD010000214.1 GCA_029266835.1 Steroidobacteraceae bacterium | reverse complement strand
CGCGCGCCGCGCATGCGGTCTCCCGAGAGGCGGGTCGAAGATTACCGCCGCGCCTTCGTATTGCTCTGTGAAGAGCCCTTCGATGATCTCGATAAGACCCTGGCGCGCATGCTCGAGTGCCTGGCCATCACGCTGGACGTGGGCCGCGTCAGCTTCTGGACCTTCGATGAGCCGCAGCAGCTCATCCGCTGCGAACACATCTACCGCGCGGATCGCAATTCGCCGCTGGGCCCCACGCTGATTCGCCGCGCCGATTTCCCGAAGTATTTCGATTCGCTGTGTCGCCAGCTGGTGATCGCGGTCGAGGACGCAGCGGAAGATGCCCGCACATCGGAACTGCACGACACTTATCTGAGCCCATTGGGCGTGGTCTCGATGCTGGATGTGCCGGTGCGCGCCTTCGGCCGCTACCTCGGGGTGTTGTGCCACGAGCAGCTCAACAACCCGCGGGTCTGGACGCAGGAAGACGAAACCTTCGCGGCGGCGGTGGCCACGCAGGTGGCGCTGGCCTTCGAGCGCGACCACGCGCGCCAGGCGCAAGAGCAATTGCTGGCACGATCGTTGCGCGACGATGAATCCAACCTCGCCAACCGCCTTCAGCTCGAGCAGGCGCTGGCGGCCTATCTACAGAACCCGGCGGCTACGGGCGCGCTGGTGGTGACTTCCGCCGATCAGTACAACTTCGTGGCAGGATCCATCGGCTCGCGGCGCATGCCGGCGCTGCTGCGCCAGTTCGGCGCGCGGCTGATTGCCGCGGCGCCCGAAGGCACGCTGGTGGCACGGGTCGCCACCAACGAGTTCGCGCTGCTGCTTCGTGGCGTGAGCGCGAGCGGTGTGCCGTCCGCGGTGACCGCCATCAACTCGGCCGCCAAACTACCGTTGGTGAACGAAGGGCAGCGGCTGTTCATGACCTTGAGCACGGGCTACACGCTGCTCGACCCGGCCAACCCGCAGCCGGCGGAAACGCTGATCGCCGAAGCCCACATGGCCGAACAGCAGGCCCGCGGCGAGGGCGGCGACCGCGCGGTGGCGTTCAACGAGACCATGCGCGAGGCCATGCGCAAGCGTCTGAACCTGGAACAGGATTTGCGACGAGCCCTCGATGCCGCGGAGTTCGATCTGCATTTCCAGCCCATCGTGCCGTTGCTGCCGGGTGGTGGCGCTGCGGTGGAGGCGCTGCTTCGCTGGCGTCATCCCAAACTCGGGTTGCTGGCGCCACAGGATTTCATCCAGGTGGCCATCGACTCGGGCGTGATGCTGGAATTGGGTCGGCGCGTATTGCGCGCGGCCTGTGGTTCCATCGCCAAGCTCCGGTCGCGCCCGGGGCTCGAGGATCTCGAAGTCACCATCAACATGTCGGCGCCGGAGATCCTGCTGCCCGGCACCGCGGACGCCGTGCGGTTGGAGTTGATCGCGCACAACCTGCCGCCGCGCGCGCTCACGCTGGAGATCACCGAAACGGCGTTCATTTGCGACCTCGATCGCGCGGCCGAAGCCATTACCGAGATCCGCGCGCTGGGTGTGCAGATCAGCCTCGACGACTTCGGCACCTGTTACTCGTCGCTGTCGTGGCTGCGCCAGCTGCCCATCGACAAGGTGAAGATCGACCGCTCCTTCGTGGCCGGCATCGGCAGGGAGCCCCAGGACCTGGCCATCGTGCGATCGATCGTGGATCTCGCCAAGGCCTTCAACCGGGACGTGGTGGCCGAAGGCGTGGAGCGCGTCGAACAGCTGCGCATCCTGCGCGAGCTGGGCGTGGATCACGCGCAGGGGTTCCTGTTCGCGCGTCCCCAGCCCATGGAGAAGATAGACGCGCGGGCGCTGCGCGACCTGGTCTACGATCTGGTCTGATCAGCGCGCCGGAACCTTCCGCACCTCGGCCTGCATCACGATCCCCTTCTGCCAGGCATCCGCGTCGGTATCGACGACGGGATAGGGGATGTCCTTGCGATTCTCGCGCTTGTCCGCCGACGACACGTCGAAGCGGCGGTCGCGATCGAGCACACGCGCACCATCGACCTGCCCGTCGCGCGTGAACCCCATCATCAGCATGGGCGCGCCCAGGGGCAGCGCCTGGTCCTCGTTCGTGTGCCAGGTATGCCAGGTCTTGCCGTAGGTGTGGGCTATCTTCTCCATCAGCTCGTGTTCCGCGATCTCGGGGATGCCGGGCGCGATCAGCTGGCCGGATTGCACCTCGTGCACGTGGCTGTGCCAGAGGTGTTTCTCGTCAGCGGGTAGTTTGGCGAACAGCGCGGCGGACACGATGTATTCCACGCCGACCAGCTTGGCAGTGCCCTCGTTGCCGTCGAACAGCGCACACTGGATGACATCCTCGTTCAGATGGCCGCAGTAGTGATGCGCCTCCATCTGCATCTTAAGGTCGCCATTGGCGAAATGAAAACCGTCGAGGTACGCGTTGAACGCACGCAGCGGAGCTTCCTGCTGAAGCAATGCGGCGCCGGTTTCGAGGGCCTGGGTTTTCGCGCTGGTGTCGGCGCCGGGCGCATCCACCGGG
>JAQSWD010000115.1 GCA_029266835.1 Steroidobacteraceae bacterium | reverse complement strand
CCGGCGCAGCGAGGATCGAAAGGCCTACTTCGTCGAGACGCGGCGCTGGCATCCGGCCACCCGGCACTGATTCAGCGATTCGTGCGCGGCGCCACGATGGCCGCGCACAGCGGCACCAGCATCAGCAGCGCGGGGACAATCCAGAACGCCAGGGTGAGCCCGACCTGTTTGGCGACGAAGCCGATCGCGGCGGGACCTGACAGGATGCCGGCGTAACCAATGGTGGTAATCGCCGCGATGGCAAGTCCCGGCGGCATGAGCTTCTGACTACCCGCGCGCCGGAACAGCACCGGCACGACATTCGCGCAGCCCAGGCCGATCAGCACGAATGCCAGCATCGCTACCGTCACGCCCGCGGCGGTCAGCAGCAACACGAAGCCCCCGATGGCGACCAGGCTTCCCCACAGCATGATGGAACGATCGCCGATGCGCGCCGTCAGCGCGTCACCGGAAAATCTCGCCAGCGTCATCGCGATGGAAAACAGCATGTAACCGATGCCGCCCCGCTCCACGCTCACCAGGCCAGTGCCGGTGATGAGCAGCGCGCTCCAGTCGAGCAGCGCGCCTTCCGCCAGGAACGTGATGGCCGCGAGCGCGGCGATGACCAGCACCACTCCCTGCGGCAGCGCGAAATGCGGCTCGCCCTCGGCGGCCCTGGTTCGGAGCAGTCGCGGAACGGTGGCGAACATCGCCAGCGCCATGAGGGCGCCGCCGATCAGCACGCTGGCGAAAGGCCCCATGCCCAGGGTCAATAGCAGCGTGATGAAGGCCGCGCCCGCAAACCCGCCCACGCTATACAAGGCGTGGAACCCAGAGAGCAGGGGGCGATCGGCGTCGCGCTCCACTTCGACGGCATGGATGTTCATCGCCACGTCGATGGAACCCAGGGTGGCGCCGAAGAGCAGCAGCACCACCGCCAGTGTCAGCGGCGTGGAGGCTATCGCCAGCCACGGGAGCACCGCGGCCAGGCCGAAACCACTGATCAGGATGACCGGCCGCGTTCCGAACCGCGTGCTCAACATGCCGGTGAAGAACATCGCCACGAGCGAACCGATGCCCAGGCACAACAGCAGGACACCCAGCATCCCATCGTCCACCGCGAGCCGGTCCTTGGCGTAAGGCACCAGCGGCGCCCAGCAGGAAATGCCGAAGCCGGCGACCAGGAACGCGAGGCGGGTCGCGACGCGTGCCGCGGGATTGTCGGCGGACGATCTCAGGCGCTGCCGCTCAAGCCCGGGTGAACTCGAATCTCCACACCTGGCCGTCTTCGGGGTCCATCACTTCGCCGGTGTGCGTGAAGCCGGACTTCAGCAAGACACGTTGTGAGGCGATGCCATCGGGCAAGGTGTGCGCCAGGACCTTCCGCACCTCCGGTGAGCGAAAGGCGAACTCCACCATCGCGCGAGCCGCGGCAGTGGCATATCCACGACGCTGATGTTCCGGCACCACCGCGTACGCGATTTCCACCGCGCCGTCGGTGGGCGGACCCTTGAAGCTGCCGATGCCGACGTTGGCGCCATCAGGCAGCAGCAGGTTGAAGCCATGGACCCACGGGTCTTCGAAAGCGGACTGCCGGAACTTGGCCCACCAGTCGGCGGACACCTGCGCGCGCACCTCGGCGGGCATGGCCGCCAGAGCGGCAGCCACTTCGTCGCGAGTTCGGGGGGCAAGCACCAGTGTCGCTGTCACCCGCCGGATTCTACCCGGCGCGTGTCGACTCAGGTGCGGTGCAGAAACGCCTTGTCCGCTTTCTTGGCTTTCTTGGCCGCGCGTTTCTCGCCGAAGGTCTTCAAAGCCTTCTTTTTCGAACTCTTCTTCTGATCCATTCCCTTGCTCATGACCAGGCTCCCGGTTGCAGTTTTCCCAGCAAAGCATTCAACGCCATGGGCGGCACCGGCTTCGCCAGGCAGCCCATGAAACCCGCCGCGCGGGTCAACGCCATATTGCCGACTTTGGGTAGTTCGGCGATGGCGAGCAGTGGCACCTTTCGCACGCCTTTGGAAAGGTGCGAACGGAACTCATGCGCCAGTTGATAGCCGGACATGTCGGGCAGCTCGAGGTCGAGCAAGGCCACCGCGGGCGCGAATTCCACGGCCGCCACCAGCGCGCGACGCGCCGAGTACGCAGTGAAGGTGGTGAAATACCCCAGGTAACGCAGCGTGCGTTTCAGCGAATCCGCCGAGCGCATGTCTTCGTTGACGATGAGTATCCTGAGGTTCGAGTGCGCCCGCCCGGATACCGGCTCGGGGCCATCATCCAGCGGAAGATGGCGACGGATCGCGTCCTGGCAATGGATCTGCATCAGCTTCTCCAATCGGTCGGCCGGGCGCCCCGATGATCAGTTACGGTAGTTTCCGCCGCCGCCGCGCGGCTTGTCCTGCGCTTCGTTGATCTTGAGCGCGCGGCCATCGAAGTCCTTGCCGTTCAACGCCTGCATGGCGCGTGATGCATCGGCATCGGACATCTCGATGAAACCGAAGCCGCGAGGCCGGCCGGTGTCGCGATCGTTGATCAGCGAAACCTTCTCCACCGAGCCATGAGAAGCGAAGAGATTGCGAACGGCTTCTTCAGTGGCCGTGAAAGGCAGGTTTCCAACATAAAGTTTTGTCATCGGGGAATCTCGAAGTGAAAAAAGGAATGCGGCGGTACGCGTTGACGCGTACCGCGGGTTCGGGAGGCTTTTGAGATGGCACTCTGGCCGGGAAACGCCGGGAAGGCGCGGGCCAAGGAGTCAAGGCGAAAGGTTCACGAGCGGCGACGACCGTAGCACGTCGGCCCCTCGATAGCTCGGTATATCGCCCGCGGACAAACAAAAGAGCAGCCGGGCGCCCGAACGCCCGGTTGGCTATGGGTCTTTCGAAGCCAGGTTCAGCAGACTCGCGATTCCGGCAATGAGCTCGCGCGGTTCAACGGGCTTGGATACATGCATCTGGAAGCCGGCGAGCAGCGCGCGCTGACGGTCGTCGTTGCGCGCATAGGCCGTGAGCGCGATGGCGGGCAGGTTGCGCACCCGGCTGTCGTGCAGTGAGCGCACCTTGCGGATCAGTTCGTAGCCGTCGAAATCGGGCATGCCGATGTCGCTGACGATGATGTTCACGTCCTCCTGTCCCAGCATCCGGAGCGCCTCGGCGCCGCTCTCCGCGAGAATGCAACGGCCGCCGTGTTCTTCGATGAGGCGGCAGATGAGGATGCGCGCGTCCGGCTGGTCGTCCACCACCAACGCGCGCACACCGGCGAGATGGGGTAGTTCGATGGTGCTGACATCCACGTCGCTGAACGCCGGCCGCTCGGGTTTCACGTCGTCCAGGTGCATGGCCGAGATCGGCAGAGCGACGATGAAGGTAGCGCCCTGGTTTTCTCCCGGGCTCTTCACGCGCACCGACCCGCCGTGCAATTCCACCAGGTGCTTGACGATGGAAAGCCCCAGGCCGAGGCCGCCATGCTTGCGCGTGGTGGAAGAATCCGCCTGGCGGAACCGGTCGAACACGAAGCCCAGGAATTCCGGTTTGATGCCGACGCCGGAATCCTCGACGCTGATTTCGACATGCGAGTTCACGCGCTCCATCACCACGTCGATGCGCCCGCCCGAGGGCGTGAACTTCACGGCATTGGTCAACAGGTTCCAGAACACCTGCTGCAGGCGCCCCGGGTCGCCACGCAGCCGGCCGGCGCGCGCATCCAGCGTGACGCGCAGCCGCAGCTTCTTCGCTTCGATCGATAGTTTGACGGCATCGAGCGCGGCGCTGACCACCTCGGCCAGGTCGATGGCCTGCACGTCGAGCTGCACCTTGCCCGAGATGATGCGGCTCATGTCCAGCAGGTCCGCGATGATCTGGCCCTGCACGCGCGCGTTGCGTTCGATGGTTTCCAGGCCGCGCACGTGATCTTCGCTGCCGGGATGAAGTTTTCGCAGCAGCGTGGCCCAGCCGAGGATGGCGTTCAGCGGGGTGCGCAACTCGTGCGACACGGTGGCGAGGAATTCGTCCTTCAGCCGGCCGACGCGTTCGGCTTCCTCGCGGGCTCCGCGCTCGGACTTCAGCATCTCCTCGCGTTCGGTCTGCAGCTTCTTCGACTCGGTCACGTCGACGCAGGAACCTATGTAGCCCGAGAATGCGCGCGCCGCGCCTTCGAACAGCGGCGAGGCCCGCTCGATGATCCAGCGCGGCTCGCCATCCGCACGACGGATGCGGTATTCGGACTGGAAGGGCTGGCGGGACTCGAACCCCTCCGCATAGGCCTGCAGGCATTTCTCGAGATCGCTCTCGTGCACGTTCTGCATCCAGCCGAAACCCAGCTCCTGCTCGAGTGTGCGGCCCGTGAAATCCAGCCAGCGCTTGTTGAACCAGGTGCGGCCCTTGGTGGCATCGGCCATCCAGATGAGCACCGGCGCCGAATCCGCCATGAGGCGAAACCGCTGGTTGCTCTCGCGCAGTCTTTCTTCGACGCGCTTCTGCTGCGTGATGTCGCGCGCAATCTTCGAGGCGCCGACGATTTCGCCAGCAGCATTGCGCACCGGTGAGATGGTCAGCGAGATATCGACCGGCGAGCCGTCCTTGCGGATGCGGATGGTCTCGAAGTGATCGACGCGGTCGCCCTTGCGCAGGCGGGCGAGGATGTTGGGCTCCTCTTGCTGGCGGTCCGGTGGAATCAGGATGGTGACCGGCTTTCCAATCACCTCCTCCGGCGCGTACCCGAAGATACGGGTCGCCCCTTCGTTCCACGTGACGATGATGCCATCGAGCGTTTTGCTGATGATGGCGTCTTCCGACGACTGCACGATGGCCGCGAGACGGCTGCGCAATTCCTCCGCGTCCCGTGACACGGTGTCTTGGTAGTTCATTGAGTCGCTGATCCGCCGCGGAGCCCCCGATCGCCAGGACCGGCGCTGCGCACCGACCGGATGATCATCTCGTTCACATCCACGTCGTCGGGCTGCGAGACCGCGTACAGCACGGCGTTCGCGATGGCGTTGGCCGCCAGTGCGATGCTCCGCAGCTGCTTCACGCCCGCCGCGGTCTCCGACACGGTGATGTCGTGCCCCAGCTCGGACTCGGTGACGCCGGGTGACAGCGTGGTCACGCGGATGCGGTTCGTCTCCTGGCGCAGCCCTTCCATGATCGCGCGCACCGCGTACTTGCTGGCGCAGTAGACGCCGAACTGCCCGCCCACCGCATGCGCGCCGGTGGATGCCGTGCTGATGATGTGTCCGCTACCCTGCTTTTCCATGAGCGGCAGCACCGCGGCGATGCCATTCAACACGCCCTTGATGTTGACGTCGATGATGCGGTCCCACTCGTCGGTCTTGAGCGCGTTCATCGGCGACACCGGCATCACGCCGGCATTGTTGAAGATGACGTCCACGCGGCCGAACTTCTGTTTGGCGAATTCAACGAAGGCGCTGACGTCGGCGCGGTCAGCGACATCGAGTGCGCGGAATTCGGCGGTGCCGCCGGCCTGGCGGATCTCCGCGACGATCTTCTCGAGCCGGTCCGTGCGGCGGGCGCCCAGGACCACCCGGTGGCCATTGGCCGCCAGCGTGCGCGCCGTGGCCTCGCCGATACCGCTGCTCGCGCCGGTGATGAGGATGACTTTGGGGTTGGACATGATGCTTTCTCCTTGGGGGTGATGGTGTGATCGCTTGGGAGAAAGTCTGGTGCCCGGGGCCAATCCGTTGGATACCCAGGGCTACGCGCCGATTGCCTGATCCTCCAGACATTGTAGTTTCGGCATTGTGGGGTACCGGCGCGGCGCGTATTGTCCTCTCACATGAAAAAGCAAATCAACGACTTGCAGCGGAACCCGTTCGCCGAGCTCGGCGCTGTGGTCGCCCGATACTCCAACGGGGATGGCATGCATCCGGCAGCCGTCGAGGGAGTCCATTGCATCCGGTTGTCGCAGCCGCACCTGCAGCTGCCCACGGTGTACCGGCCCTGCGTCTGCGTGATCGTGCAGGGCTCCAAACAAGTGTTGTTGGAGGACGAGATCTACCGCTACGGCCCCTCGCAGTTCCTGGCCGTCTCCGTGGACCTGCCGTTGACGGGCCAGGTCATCGAAGCGACGCGCGACGCGCCCTACCTGTGCCTGGCCATCGACATCGACGCGCGGCAGATCGCCGATCTCATTTCGCAATCCGGTGACGCCGGCTGGTCGCGCGGCGAGACCACGCGCGGGTTGTTTGTCGGCGATGTGGATGCGGCGATGCTGGATTCCGTGCTGCGGCTCGCGCGCCTGCTCGACACGCCGCGCGACATTCCCGTGCTCGCGCCGCTGGCCCTGCGCGAGTTTCACTACCGGTTGCTGGGCAGCCCCTACGGCGCGGCCATCGCGCAGATGGCGATCGCCGGCAGCAACACGCACAAGATCGGGCAGATCATCCGGCGCATCAAGACGAAGATTTCGGAGCCGATCCGCGTGGAGGAACTCGCGTCGCTGGCGAACATGAGCCCGTCATCGTTCCACCAGCACTTCAAGGCGGTGACCGCCATGAGCCCGGTCCAATTCCAGAAGCGGCTGCGCCTCACGGAAGCCAGGCACATCCTGCTGGCGGAAAAAGCCGATGCACAAAGCGCGGCGTATCGCGTCGGGTACCAGAGCGTGTCGCAGTTCAGCCGCGAATATGCGCGCATGTTCGGCGCGCCGCCGATGAGGGATGTCGAGGCGCTACGCGGCATCGCCGCCGGCGCCGGCTGAACTCAGGAGCGATTGCGGGCCCACCACTCTTCGTAGGGGCTGCCGTTCACCTTGTGACGATTGAGGTCGGGCGAGCCGTCCGTCCACCACACCGGGCCCCGTTCGCCGAGGCCGGTTTTCGCGGCATCGACGGCCTTTCGCGCCAGCTGCAGAGCTTCCGCGTTGCCTGACTTCAGCGCCGCCTTGACCGCGCGGCGCGCATTCATGAGTTCGCGCACCAGGGTGTCGCGTTTTTCCGCGGGAAGATCGGGATTGGCCCGGCGCCAGAGGCGGCCCCGCACCACGAAATATCGGCCATCCGGCGTCACGCGCTCGTTCATGCGAGGAGCTTAACGCAGTACTTCAGCATCCGTTCAGTTGCACGGCGCGACCATGCACACCAAGGACACGAGGACCCCGACGTGAAACGCGACAACAAGCCGCAATTACCGCTGCATGATTACCGGATGGCCCTGCAAGGCGCCGTGTCGTGGCTGGGCGAACGGTATTTGCTCGCCGAGCCCGTGAAACGCCGTGAGGAGCCGAGGCCGTTTTTCGCGCAGATTCCGCGCTGGCTGCCAACGGGCCGCTAGCGTTGCGGACGCATCGCCACCCCTAACGCGCGGCGACGCTCTGGCCACCGGCGTTGGCGCGGTAGGCCTCGTCATTCGCCTTCCGGATCGCCTGGCCGAGTTCGAGCACGGCGGAGGCGTAGAAGGTGGAGCGGTTGTACCGCGTGATCACTTCGAAATTCGTGAAGCCCGCGAAGTATTTCGATGCCTTGCCCGGCGTCGGTAGTTCGAAGATCGAGCAGGGGCCTTCCGGAGGTTCGGAACCCGCGAACACCACGCCCTTGCCCTGCACCTCCAGCACGTCGTGCACGCGCTCGAGGCCGCTGACCAGGTCTGTTTCGCTGCCCGGCAGCAGGCGTACCGGCGCCTTGGCCGGTTGGCCGGGAATCCAGCCGAATGCCCTGATGTAGTTGGCGATGCTGCCGATGGCATCGGCGGCGCTGCCGCGCAGGTCGATGGCGCCGTCACCGTCGTAGTCGACCGCGTATTTGCGGTAGCTCGAGGGCATGAACTGCGGCAACCCCACCGCGCCGGCGTACGAACCCTTGATTTGCAGCGGATCGATGCCCTTGTCGCGCGCCAGCAGCAACAGTTCTTTCAGTTCATCGCGGAAGAAATCCTGGCGGCGATGGCCGTCGAAGGCGATCGTCGCGAGCGCATCGATGGCCCGAAAGGATCCCGTGTTGCGCCCGTAATTGGTCTCGACGCCCAGGATGCCGAGGATGACTTCTGGCGGTACCCCGAACTCTCCTTCAGCGCGCCGCAGATCGTCACTGTGCAGCTGCCAGAATCGCGTACCGGCGGAAATCAACGTCGGCGTCAGGAACTTTGCGCGGTAATTGGCGTATGAGCGCGCCGGGGAAGGCGCCGAACTCGGCACGGGACCGAGCAGTCTCACCACGGCCGGCTGGAATCGCACCGCTCCCAGCGCCCGCTCGAGATCGGAAGTGTCGACGCCATGCTCCGCGCGCATGGTGTCGATGAAGGCACGCACATCCGGCCGCGAGAGATAGTCCGAACCCTGCGCGGGCCGCAACGTGAACCCGCAGGCAGCGATCAGCGACAGCATCGTGGCGGTTACGGGTTTCACTGAGCGCACTCGTCGAGCCGGGGAAAGTTGAACTTAAGCCGGCCGGCGCCCGGAGTCGGTGACGGTTATCACATCTGCCGGGCTTGCCTACTCCAGGTGTTTCCGGACGTACGCCGCGCTGACCGCGATGCTCTTCAAGGGGCTTTGCGCAAAATTGTCGCCCTGCTCGACGAAGTATTCCTCGAGCCCCGCGAGCCGCGCGTCGGCCAGGATGCGCGTGAAGTCGATCACGCCATTGCCGAGCTCGGTGTATCGCCTGGCCTTGTCCATGTCCTTGACGTGCCACATCACGAAGCGTCCCGGCTGAAGCTGGAACCACTCGTGCGCCGATCGCGTGGAGGAATGCGCGACCCAGAACAAGTCGAGCTGCAGCTTCACGAGCGCCGGATCGGTTTCGTCGAGGATGATGTCGTAGCCGATCTTCCCGTCCTGCGGAATGAACTCGAAGTCATGATTGTGATACGCCACCCGCAGGCCCGCCTTCGCCGCCTGGGCGCCGATGAGGTTCAACCTTTCGGCCACCCGCCTGAATGAATCGAGGTCGCGCGACTGCGGATCCAGCCAGGCCCAGGTGATGTATCTCTGCCCCAGCGCCAGAGCGCCTTCGATGCATCGATCGACGTACGCCGTCATGGCTGATGCCGGCTTCGCCAGGTAGAGATGAAGGTCGTAGTGACCGGTCGTGGTCGCAAGTCCGAGTCCGTCGAGCAACTGGCGGAAGTCCCGCGCCGGCATGCCGTAGTAGTTCACCGGGTGCGGCTCGAAGCCGTAGGTCTCGAAGTTGCGATAGCCGAGCGCCGCGGCCTGTTTCAACGTCCCCGCGGTGTCCCTGGCCATGGGATCACGCACCGTGTAGAGCTGCAGCCCCATTCGAAAAGGAGGCTTTGCGGCGGCGTTGCCCAGGCCCATGCCGGCTGCGCCTGCCGCTCCAAGCGCGGCAACGCCGTGCAGAAAGTTTCGCCGCCCGGTACGCGGGTTTGACATGTGCTCTCCTTGGAAGACAATTAGTATGCAATAACTCAGAGTAATGACGCACGGCGCTTTCATGGCCCATAACAAGAACAACAACAAGAACAACACCAAGAAAAGCTACTCGGCCCCCGCCCTCGAGAAGGGCATGGACATCATCGAACTGCTGGCGGATGCGGAATCGGGCCTCACGATCTCCGAGATCTCCGAGCGCCTGCGGCGACGCATGAGCGAGCTGTTCCGCATCATCGTCGTCATGGAACGTCGTGGCTGGCTCAGGAAAGACCCGGAGAACTCGCGTTACAGCGTGAGTTACCACGTGCTGTTGCTGGCGCATCGCGGCACGCCCGCACAGACCCTGTCGGCGGCCGCCGCGCCGGTGATGCAGGAACTGTCCGCGCGCACCGACCAGTCCTGTCACCTGGTGATCCGATCCGGCAGTCAGTGCCTGGTGATCTTCCGCCAGGAGAACCAGAAACGGTACGCGAACCTCTCCGTGAGGATGGGCGCGGTGCTCAACCTGGTCACCAGCAACTCGGGGCGCGTGCTGCTGGCCCACCTGGAGGGCGAGACCCGCGACGCCGTGTTGCGCACGCTGCCGCGCCTGAAAAGCTCGCGGGCCAGGTTCGAAACGGAACTGGCACGCATCCGCGAGCGTGGGTGCTCACCGTGCCCTATCTACACGTCATCGACCGCTCGCTGTCCACGTCGGTGGACCGGGCCCGCGGGTTTACCGAACAAGCCGCCCGCCGGATCTCGCACACCCTGGGGTGGGCGGGCTGACCGGCGGACGGTTCGCCTCATTTTTCGCGGAACAGCCGCGACGCGAAATCCTTGAGGTTGCGCCGCCACGTCTGCCATTCGTGGTCGGTGCCCGGCGATTCCCAGTACACGTGCTCGATACCACCCTCGGTCAGCACGTTGTGCAGGTCGCGGATGCGCGCGGTGAAGCGTTCCGGCTCCGCGCTGCCCACGCCGAAATACAGCAGGCGCACCTTCTTCTTGAACGCCGCTGGATCGGCGAACGCGCCGTAATAGTCGGTCTTCAAGTCGGGCTTGCGGTCTTCCATCATGCCGCCGATGCCGCTGAAACCACCGATGTACGAGAACTTGTCGAGATGGTTGAGCGTGATGTGGAAGGTCTGGAAGCCGCCCATGGACAGGCCCGCCATCGCGCGGTTGTCGCGGTTGGCGACCGTGCGGTATGTCCTGTCGACGAACGGGATCAGCACCTGCGTCACGTCTTCCTCGAAGGCCGCGACCATGAGATTGCGCATCTGGGCCGAAGACATCGAACCCGCCGGAGGAGGCCCGGACATCGCGGGCGTGTCGGGACGCCGCGCGTAGCCGTTCGCCATGACCACGATCATCGGCTTCGCCTCGCCCTTGGCGATCAGGTTGTCGAGGATGAAGTTGGCGCGGCCCTGGCGGATCCAGCCGGTCTCGTTCTCGCCACCGCCGTGCTGTAGATAGAGCACCGGATAGCGCTTCTTCGGCTGCGATTCGTAATCGGGCGGCAGGTACACCATGGCGTGACGCCACGTGTCCGTCACCTTGGAGTGATACCAGACGTCGCGCACCTGGCCCTGCGGGACGTCCTGGATGGAGTAGTAAGTCGAACCGGGCTCGGGCACCTCGACCGCGCTCACGTACCGCGAACCGCCGAAGAACGCTGTGCTGCCCGGGTCGCTGAGGTCGGCGCCATCCACGTTGATCACATAGTAGTGCAGGCCCGGCGCCAGCGGCGTGGTGGTGAGGGTCCAGAAACCGTCGGCCTGCTTCTCCATGTCGACTTTCGGGCCGCTCCAGAAGTTGAGCTTCACCTTGGTGGCATCGGGCGCCTTGATGCGCACCTGCACGCGCCCGGTGTCGTCGACGCGCGGATACTCCGCGCCCCAGACATTGGTCTCCGCCGGCCGGAAGGACGCGGCATCGTCGGCCATGCAAACGCTGGCCATCAGCATCGTCAGGCAGATCAGTTTCTTCATGAGAATTCCTTCACTGTGGAAAGGATGGCGGCCGCCGCGGGGGAAACCAAACGGCGGCCGCCATTACTCGACCCGGAACGCGGAAGCGCGGGTCGAATCCGGAGATCCTCACGCGGCGAGCGCACAGTGCTTGCGCAGTGAATCGGCGTGCGAGGATTGCCCATCGACGAACTCGTTCATCGCCCGGCGCAACAGCGACAGCTTGGCTTCGATGTCCGCGATCGGCACCGCCGCGATCAACGGGTCAACCGTGCGCGGGGTCAATCCCTGGCCCAGCATGACCGCCACCCAGCTCGCGCCAGGGAACAGCTCACCCTCGTTGCGCAGGAATCGTCCTCCCTCGGCGAACAGTGCCATGCGTCGCCGCAGCGTGTCCGGTATGTCCATCTGTCTGCAGCGCTGCCAGAACGGCTCGTCGCGGCCATTGGCGAAGTAGTGGAAGACCAGCAGATCGCGCACCTGCTCGAAGTCCTTCTGCATCCAGCGGTTGTATTCGTCGCGGAATATCGCGGGCTGGGACGCATCCGGAAACAGCGCGATGAACCGGCTGATGCCCTGCCGGATCAGGTACAAAGAAGTGGATTCCAGCGGTTCGAGGAATCCGGATGACAGGCCGATGGCCACGCAGTTCTGTTCCCAGAACCGCGCGCGATGGCCGGTGGCGAAGCGGATCAGGCGCGGAGATCCGAGCGCCGGCCCGTCGAGTCCGTCGAGCAGCATCGACGAAGCCTCGTCCTCGCCCATGAAATCGCTGCACCAGATGTGGCCGTTGCCCGTGCGTTGCCGCGTCGGGATCTTCCACTGCCAGCCGGCGGTTTTCGCGGTCGACCGGGTGTACGGCGACGCTGGTCCGTCGTGTTCGCAGGCTACGGCGAGCGCACGGTCGCAGGGCAGCCAGTGACGCCAGTCCACCCACGGCACCTGCATCGCGTCGCCGAGCAACAATGACCGGAATCCCGTGCAGTCGAAAAAGAATTCGCCCGACTCCGTGGCGCCGCCCATCAGCCGAACGCCGGTGAGCTCACCGGTATCCGGCGCGCGCAGCACCTCGCATACCTTGCCCTCGACGCGCCGCACTCCCCGCTTCTCGGCGTACTGGCGCAGGAAACGGGCGTACAGCGTGGCATCGAAGTGATAGGCGTAACGTAGATAGGAGGCCGGCGCGCCGGCCACGCGCAGGTCCGGAAAGGCGAACTTGCCGCGGCGTGCCAGCAACTCCGTCAGGCAGTAATCGCCGATGGAGTGCGGATGGCCGCTTTGCCGGCACTTCAACCAGTATTGATGGAAGTCGACACCATCGATGTCGACTCCGTGAAAACCAAAGGGATGGAAATATCGCTCGCCCTTGCGCGACCAGTCCACGAACTCGATACCGAGCTTGAACGTCGCCTGGGTCGCCCGCATCAGCTCCGCCTCGGGGATACCGAGGAACAGGTTGAACTGGAGCATGTCGGGGATCGTGGCCTCGCCGACGCCGATGATTCCGATCTCATCGGATTCCACCAGCGTCAGCGATACCTCGCGAGGATCGAGTAATCGGGACAGCGCCGCGGCTGTCATCCAGCCCGCGGCGCCGCCCCCAACTATCACGATCTTCTTCAGATTCACCGGAGTTCCGGGATCAGAAGTTCATGCGCACCGCCAAGGTGACCTGACGACCGACCGGGTTGGCCGTGTAGTTGTCGTAACCCCACGCGCCACCCTGGAAGCCGCCCTGGTTGTGATTCATGAACGACGGTTCCTCATCCGTCAGATTGCGCACGTCCAGTGACAGGCCGAGGTTCTCGAACACCCCGGTGCCCGGGAGCTTGTAGCCCAGGTGCAGGTCGAAGGTGTTCGTGGCATCGACCACGTCACCGCCACTGCTCGGGTTGCCGTTGGCGTCCCGCACGATGGGCGTGACGGTGTTGTTGCTCCAGTTGTTGTAGTCGCCGATGTGGTTCCAGTACAGGTCGGTCGACAGGTCGCCGAAGTCGAAGCCCACGCTGGTACGCATCTTGAACTGGATGGACGCGAACACGCCGTTGAAGCCCGAGGTGTTCAACACCGAGAACGTCGGGGTTTCACCGAAGTTCTGGTCGAACTTCGTGAAGTAGGTGCCGCTGGTGCCGAAGCGCGCCTTCACCTTTTCACCGATGTCGCGGGTGTAGCCGAGCTGGAAGTCATAGCCTTCGATGCTCAGGTTCAACCAGTTACGCGCGTTCTGGTCGATCAGGTACACGACCTGTGTCGGAACCGATCCGCCGATGGTTGCGCCATTGGCGATGTTCGCGAACTCGTTGATCTGCGCGAGGCTGCACCCTGTTCGGCCATCGGACGCCGTGCCCGGGCACAGCGTCAGCAGGTCGGAGCCCGTCGCCGTGATGGACGCCGGCGACGGCGAGTTCACGCCACCGATGAAGTCGTTGTGGAAGAACGTCACGGAGCCCGAGAATCCCTCCCACCACGTCGGGGCGAAGTCCACGCCGAACGAGTAGCTCTCGCCGAACTGCGGTCCCATGTTGGAGAAACCACCGCCGAGCTGCCGGCGCATGGCGGTGTTGCCCTGGCCGATCGTGCAGTTCGTCGAGCTGGTCGTGCAGGGATTGCTGGTGCCCTGCTCGACGGCGCCCGCGACGTTCACGACGTCTGGGTACAGCCCCACCGGCACGTTCAAGGTGCCCGTCGTGCCCACGCTGCCCGAGGCGTACAGATAGCCCTGCGAGGCATCGCCGATGACGGCGATGGGCGGGGCCACGAACGACTCGGCGTAATTGGCGCGCAGGCGCAGGCCCTGCATGAGCTCCCAGTTGATGCCGTACTTCGGATTGGTGGTGTCACCCACGTCCGAGAAGTCGTCGTAACGCGCCGCGAGGCTGAGGTCGATCTTGCGCATCAACGGAATGTCCATGTCTTCCGAGGTGATCGGGATGGCGACTTCGGCGAAGGCGGACACCACGTCACGGTCGAAGTTGTACACGCGATAACCCGAACCCGTGGTCGTCGGACCGGTGTTGTTGCCGCCGCTCAGCTTGAACTGCTGATCCAGCAACATGTGCTCCGCGCCGACGGCGAGGCGGAACGGGCCGGCCGGCATGTCGAACAGTTCGCCGTTCAACACCAGGCGAGCCTGGTTCATGGTGTTGTAATTGTTGTTCTGGGTGTTGTTCGTGTACAGGCGGTCCAGCACCAGCGGATCCGTGCGGTTGGCGGAACCCGCGTTCCACACGTCGAGCGCGTTGGCCGTAGTCAGCGGCAACTGCAGTACCACCACGTTCTGCCCGGGGATGCTCGAAGCGGTGGTGCTGCCACTCGACTGCGTCGTGCCGTTCAGGGCGAGCGTGGCGCAGGCGCCGCAGAACTCGTTGAAGCCGTCGCGCGACGACCGGTTCCAGCCGAAGGAGTCCGCGAAGCTCATCGACCACCTGTCGTTGAACTGGTAGTCGAGCACCACGTTGCCGTAGACCACGTCCTGCTGCGATTCGATGTGCCCGTGTTTGCCGTCTTCGCGCAGCGCGATCCAGTTGATGACCTCGGTGGTCGCTTCTGGCGTGCCGGCGGGAGCGGTGAAGAACGGATTCGCCTGTGCCCCGGTGCCGAACACCGTGGCGTTGTTGAGCCGGCCGGGAGTGGAATTCTGGTCCGTCTGGTTGCGGTTGTAGAGCAGCGAGGCCGTCATCGACAGCTTCTCGCTGAAGTCGTTGACCACCTTGATCATGCCGTTGAGGCGGTACTGCGACGGAATCATGGTGTCGTATATCGAGTTGTTGCAAGGAGCATTCGGCGCTTCGTTGGCAACCGTGCTCGTCGCGCCCGGCGAGAGGTAGACCTGGTTGCTCGCCGGCAACGTGCCGCCGGCACTCACGGCCGTCACGCGGATGGTGGCCGGTTCGCAGTTGAATTGCTGTGTGTTCGAACCGCCGTAAGGACGGTAGTCGCCACGGCTCGCCCAGTCGCGATCGGCGACATCCAGCGACGAGGCGTGGCTGTACTGGGTGGCGATGTACACGCCGCCGGTTTCCCACTTCTTGCCCCAGATGCCGTTGATGTCCCAGGTGTCGTACTCGTCAGCGAAACCGTAGGAAGAAGCGATCTGCGTGCCTTCGA
This sequence comes from Steroidobacteraceae bacterium, assembly GCA_029266835.1. Lineage (GTDB taxonomy): Bacteria > Pseudomonadota > Gammaproteobacteria > Steroidobacterales > Steroidobacteraceae > CADEED01. The sequence continues at coordinate 3,284 of JAQSWD010000115.1, read as the reverse complement.
AAGTGCGACGCGTGCGGAAGTTCACCACACCGGCCACGGCGTCGGAGCCGTACACCGAAGAGGCGCCGTCGGCCAGCACGTCGATGCCTGCCATCGCCGAGGTCGGGATGACGTTCGGATCGGTCTGCGCGAACTGCGCGCCGCCGCCCGGCATGCGCATGCCGTCGATCACCACCAGCGTGGTGTTCGACGAGGATCCACCGAGCTGGTGGATCTGTGGCGAATAGAACGACCAGAGGTTTTCACCCTGCGCCAGCGAACCGTTGGTGCTCAGCGACGGAATGGTGTTGACCAGTGTCGACAGGTTGATGGCCGCCGTCTTCTCGAGGTCCACCTCGCCCACCGAGACCAGGCTCGAACCGATGGGCGCGACCACGCCCTTGATGCTGGTACCGGTAACGACGATGGTTTCGCCGGTGTTTTCGGGTTCCTGGGCAGGCGGCGACGTCGGGCCGGCCTCCTGCGCGAGAATCGCGGTGCTGGCGAGTGTGCTCGCCAGCGTCGCAGCGGTGATGCCCGCCGTGCGCGACTTGTTCCAAATTGGTTTGTTGGTTTTCATTATTTCCCCCTCCTCCTGTATTGCAACCGTCACGAAGCCTGGGCGGGCGCCTTAGCGAAACGCGGACCGTGTGACGTAGCGTGTTGATGAGGCGTCGCAATCGCGACACCGGATGAGTCTGTTTTTGGAATCTCCCCCCTTCAAAGAGATTTCAGTCACTAGACCTAACTAATCATCTCCGCGACCTCTAGGCTGTCTTCGAGACATGACAATTGTCAAGAAAATCCCGCATTGCGATAACCATTTAGGCATTCATCGATTCGTTTAGTGAAAGTCACTCGCCATAGTGAAAGCCCGGGATTCGCATGCTAATTTCAGCAAAACTCAAGGGGATTTCATGCTGTCGAAACGGCCCGCACGTGCGAAACGTGCAAGCGGCCAACTGCGTGTGCACGGCACCATCGCGCGGGAAATCGGCCTGGCCATCGTGTCCGGTTCGCTGCGGCCAGGACATGTTCTGGACGGCGAAATCGAAGCCAGTTCGCGACGCAACGTGTCGCGGACGGCCTATCGCGAAGCCATGCGCATCCTGGGTGCGAAGGGGCTGGTGCACAGCCGCCCGCGCACGGGCACGCGCGTCAGCGTCGTCGCGGACTGGCACCTGCTCGACCCCGATGTGCTCACGTGGATGTTCAGCCGCGTGCCCCGCCAGGAGGTGCTGCATGGCCTGTTCGAGCTGCGTACGCTGCTGGAGCCCCCGGCCGCGGCATTGGCGGCGGTGCGCCGGACCCAGGCGCAGCTCGCGGACATGCGCGCCGCGCTGGACGAGATGAAACGCCACACGCTGCATGCGCCCGAAGGACGCGCAGCCGATAAGGCATTTCATGCGGCGCTGCTGAATGCCACGGCGAACCCCTTCATCATCTCGCTGACCAACGGCGTCACGGCCGCGGTCGACTCGCTCACGCTCTTCAAGCAGCGGCTTCACAAGATCAATCGCGATCCGGTGCCGGATCACCTGCGGGTCTACGATGCCATCGCGGCCAAGGACTCCGACGCGGCGCGCGACGCCATGGGCCGGCTGATCCGCATGGCGGTGCTGGACATGCCCGTGAAACAACGGCCGAAACCGCCCAAACCGGCGGGGCGCGAAGCCCGCGAGTGATGGGAGATTGGAATGGAGACCCGATGAAAGTGACTTGCCGCATCCCGAACAACTTCTTGCGTGCGCTGCTGTGCATCGCCATGGCGGGCACGGTTCCCGCGCTCGCGCTCGACGGCGACACGGGCATCCATGATCCTTCCACCGTCGTCTTCGACGCGGGTCGCTACTACACGTACGGTACGGGCGGCCTTCCCACGCTCAGCTCCGCGGACGGCTGGACCTGGCAGCGCCAGGGCTCGGTGATCGCCACGCTGCCGGGCGGCAAACCCGGAGAGGCGACGCTGGCGCGCGGCGGCAACAACAGCTGGGCGCCGGATGTGATCCGCGTGGGCGACCAGTTCTTCATGTACTACTCGGCGCCGGGCACTCAGCCCAGGTCCGCCATCGGCCTGCTGATCGGCAAGACGCTGGACCCCGAGTCCCCCGCCTACGGCTGGCGCGATGCCGGGCCTGTAGTTTGGTCAGATGGCGTGGAGGACAGCAACGCCATCGATCCCGGTGTGCTGCTCGATCCCACGGACGGACGCCTGTGGATGGTCTACGGCTCCTACTTCGGTTACATCCGCCTGGTCGAGCTGGATCCGAAGACCGGGCTGCGCCGTCATCCGAACAAACCCGCGACCAATGTCGCCATCAATTCGGAAGCCTCGATCCTCATCTATCGCGATGGCTGGTACTACCTGCTCGTGACGCATGGCTCCTGCTGCCAGGGCGCCAATTCCACCTACAACATCCGCATGGGCCGATCGCGCAAGGTGACCGGGCCCTACCTGGACAACATGGGCGTGGACATGATCGAGGGCGGCGGCAAGTTGTTTGCCGCTTCCCGCGGGCGCCACATCGGTCCCGGGCATTTCGGCCTGCTCGATCTCGGCGACGGCGTGCAGAAATTTTCACTGCACTACGAAGCGGACCTGGATCGCGGCGGCATCAGCGTGCTCGACATCCGCCCGCTGCTGTGGCGCGACGGCTGGCCGGTGGCCGGCGACAACCTCGCCGCCGGCACTTACTCGATCGAATCCGCGCGCACGGGCACCGTGCTCGAACTCGCCGTGCAAGGTTTTCCCGTCGGCGGTTATCGTCAACGGCCCCCTGGGCCTCCCCCCGGTAGTGCACCGGGCGGTGCAACGGGTGGTCCGCCTGCCGGACCACCGCCTCCGCCACGGCCAGGTCCGCCTGTCGCAAACCAGGAACCCGCGGACGTGGCGGCGAACTGGCCCGCCACCACCGGCGTCCGCCTGGCCCCTGCGATGTTGCAGGCTCAGCAGAAATGGGTGATTGCGCCCGCGCCGAATGCCGGCGGCTACCCCGGCGCGCCTTACTACCGCATCACCATCGCGGGCAGCGAACGTGCGTTGACCGCCACCACCGGCGGTGAACTCGAGGCCAAGGCTTTCACAGGCGCCGCGGAACAGTTGTGGCGCCTCGATCAGCTCAGCGATGGCAGCTGGCGCATTTCCCCGAAGTCCATACCCGGCACGACAGCCACGCTGGCGTTGTCGGCCGTCGGCAGCAGCATGCCGACGCTGGCCAGGTTCGATCCCGCCAGCGACCGCCAGCGCTGGCTGCTGGGAGCACCCTGATGAAGTTCTTGTCGCCCGTCCTCGCACTGTTGTTAGC
>JAQSWD010000114.1 GCA_029266835.1 Steroidobacteraceae bacterium | reverse complement strand
CGTGGGTCGGCCGCGCTCTTCTCTTCGAGCAACAGCCCTATCTACCGAGCGGTGTAAGCATCCATCATCAACCCGGTGCCGCCGCGCGAGACGTGCGCGACCACGGCGGTGCGGCGATGCAGCTTGGTGACCGCGCCGAGGTTGATGGCGAATGCGAGTTCGACCTGCTGCCCTTTGCGCAAACCGAGATTCGTGGTTTCGACGAACACGCCGGTGGCGGAGAGGTTGATGGCGCGGCAGAGTTTCTTGCGACCCGTCGGAGTCGTGATGTAGACGGTCGTGCGCGCGCGGTGCCTCGTATGCAACCTGCGCTCGACCGACTGAACCCCTGCTGTAGTTGTTTTGCTCATCAGGCTCTCCTCTCAAGGATTATTGCCTTGCGGGACGGGCGTTTGAACGCAACTGAACTTAATGGGTTTCGCGAAAATTTTCACTTTTGCCGGTTTACGGCAAGTCCGCGGCGGCGTCTGCCACACGAATGCGAACAAATACCGGGCAGTGATCTGACAACTTGCGGCGCAGGGCGTCTTTGGGACGGAAAAGTTCACGTCCGAACGAATCCTCGACCAATCCCCGCGCCATTCGACGGCCCAGGACGATGTAGTCGATGTAGCCGCTGAAAGTCTGGGAAGGGCTGCAGTTTTCGAACAGCTGTCCATCGGCGGTATTGACCAAATCAGCGTCTTGCGGGTCTGAATCATCGATTTCCGCCCATAGCGAAACGCCCTGCGGTTCTCGCCGCAAATCCCGGTTGAAGTCGCCCAGCACGGCGAAGGGGATACGTGCCGCCGCCTGCGCGTCGATCCAGCGCTCGAGAACGGGCACCTGCGCAGCCAACCGGATGCAGCTGGGGCGGCTGGAGTCGAGCGAATCCCGAGAACATCCCGACTTCAGATGCACGGACAGCAGGCGAAGTTCTCTTGGCGTGCCGGGAAACAAACGCACTTCCACACCGCGCCGCACGTCGTCGCCCAGGGACAGGTCGCTGAGCTCCGGTCCGCAGGTGAAAGGCAGTCCGCGACGCACGGCGAAGCCATTGTTCTGTACCGCGACCCGGGAGGAGAAGCAGAACTGGTAACCCGGGAAGACCAGGCGCGCGGCTTGTTCGCCATCGACTTCCTGCAACGCGATCACGTCGGCGTCGAGCCTGCGCGCGTGGCGACGCAATGCCGCGATGTCTTCGCCGCTGCGCGACAGTTCGTGGGCTACGTCGCAGGGCACGGCGCGGCGTGCGCCATCGCGAGGCGCTTCTCGCGTAACGCATGCGGGAGTGAGAGCCCTCAGCGTCTCCTGCGTCATGAACCATTCGAGGTTCCAGGTGGCGATCTTGAGCTGCGTCGGAGCGGCGCCGGAAACGGCCGCGGCCAGCGCCAACGCCGGCAATGGAAACAGGCTGCGCACATTCATGCGCGCAACTATGGCACGCGGGCGCTACCGCCAACAAAACGCCGTGTCGCGCGAACCGCTCACCGCGCGTCGCCCGCGATGATCCATGGAAAAGACCAGGCACTCGCCATCGGAATCCTGGCCGCCGCGGCGTGTCGGCTTGGCGCTGGCGATGAAAGTCTGCCCGTCACTGGCAAGCGCGACCGAAAAACGGTAGCGCGACGAACTCGAAGCCGGCGCCAGCCCGAGGCCCAGCGGAGCGGCGCCGGTGAGATTGTCCGTGTACCGGCCATGCCGCATGAAGAATCTTTCTTCCGCCGCCGCGATGGCGTACAGCGCGATCGTGGCTTCGCTGCGATTCACGCGCACCAGGTACTGCCGGTACGAAGGGAGCGCCAGACCGACGATGACGCCCACCACCAGCAACACCACCAGCATCTCGAGCAGCGTGACACCGCGGATCCTCATGCGGCGAGCACACCATGGCAGCCGGCCCGGGCGAGAGTGCGGAAACTGGTGCAAGGCGGCACATAATCGGCGCCGCTTGCATTACCACAGGGGCACACCCATATTTCACGCGCGCCGCTTGTGCGCTTCAGGGAGGCCCATCATGGGTTGGATTCTTCTCGGCATCGTCGTCGTCCTCGTCTTCTGGGTAGTTTCGCTCTACAACAAACTGGTTGGCGCGCGTAACGGCTACAAGAACGCCTTCGCGCAGATCGACGTGCAGCTCACCCGTCGCTACGACCTGATCCCCAACCTGGTGGAGACCGCCAAGGGCTACATGAAGCACGAGCGCGAGTCGCTCGAAGCGGTCATCAAGGCACGCAACCAGGCCGTGACGGCGCAGAAGGGCGCTGCCGCCAATCCGGGTGACGCGGCCGCCATGACGGCGCTGTCGGGCGCCGAAGGCGCGCTGGGTGCGACACTGGGCCGCCTGTTCGCGCTGGCGGAGGCCTATCCCGATCTCAAGGCCAACCAGAACATGATGCAGTTGTCCGAGGAGCTCACTTCCACCGAGAACAAGGTGGCGTTCGCGCGTCAGGCTTACAACGATGCGGTGATGAGCTACAACAACCAGCGCGAGATGTTCCCGGGCAGCCTCATCGCCGGCATGTTCAATTTCGTGGCAGCGCAGCTGCTGGAAATCTCCAAGCCCGAGGCGCGCGAGGCTCCAAAAGTCAGCTTCACCTAACCAACCAGCGCGACGGTGGATTTCTTCGCCCGCCAGGAAGCAGCGCGTCGTGCGACGCGCTGGCTCCTGGTCGCATTCCTGTTCTGTGTCGCACTGGTGGTCGCCACCGTTTCGGTGCTGGTGTATTCGCTGGCCGGGATGAAGGACACCCAGGGCCAGGACGCCACCGGGTCCGCGGTGCTGGCCGGGGTGATCACGTTGCTGGTGATCGGTGGCGCCAGCCTGTTCAAGACGCTTTCCCTGCGCGCCGGCGGTGGCGTCGTGGCGCGGTCACTGGGTGGAACCCGCATCGAGCGGGGCACGCGCGACCCCGCGCTGCGCCGACTTCACAACGTGGTCGAAGAGATGACCATCGCCTCCGGCGTGACCATGCCGGAGGTCTACGTGCTGGAAAGCGAAGACGGCATCAATGCCTTCGCCGCGGGAAACACGCCGGCCGACGCGGCGATCGCCGTGACTCGCGGCGCCATCACCCGGCTCAATCGCGAAGAGCTGCAAGGCGTCATCGCGCATGAATTCAGCCACGTGCTGAACGGCGACATGCGGTTGAACAGCAAGTTGCTGGGGTGGGTATTCGGCTTGCTCGCGGTGGCCATTGCCGCGCGCATCTTCATGCGCGGCGTGGGCGCCGGCCGGCGTCGCGATGACAAGGGTGGTGCGCTGGTACTGATCGCGCTGGCCGTGATGGTCATCGGCTACATCGGCGTGTTCGTGGGGCGCATCCTGCAGGCGGCGGTGTCGCGTCATCGCGAGCGGCTGGCCGATGCCTCGGCCGTCCAGTTCACGCGGAATCCCGCCGGTCTCACCGGAGCGCTGCTCAAGATCGCGGGCGTCAGCGCCGGCTCGCGGCTCGAATCGCCCGACAAGGAAGAAGTGGCGCACATGTTGTTCGCGCCGGGCATGCGCCGACTGTTCGCCACGCATCCCTCGCTTGCCGAGCGCCTGCGCGAGCTGGATCCTTCGTTCCAGACGAGGAATCTCGACTCGCTTGCGGCAGCGGCCGCGAAAGACGCGGAGCAGGTGCGTTTGGCGTCGGCATTCTCGGACGTCGGGCCGAATGCGGTTTCGGCGCTCGCCCCCGCCGCTTCCACGGTGAGTTCGTCGGCCGCCGAACGCGTCGCCGGTCTCGCCGGCACCTTCGATGAAACGCAGCAGCGTTACGCGCAGCAGGCGCGACTAACCATTCCCGACGAACTGCATTCCTATGCCGATTCTCCCGATGCGGCTCGCACGCTGCTGTTCGCATTGCTGCGCGGCGCCGATGCGGAAGTCGCGGCGCGCCAGGACGAGATCATCAGCCAGGCGTACGGCGCACCGCTGATGGAAAGCGTGTTCGCCTCACTACCCGTCGCGCGCGATTTGCAGCCCGCGCTGCGCCTGCCGGCCGTGCAGCAGCTGATCCCGGCCATCCGGCACATGACTTTTGCCGAGCGGCAGGAGCTTCGTTCCGTCGTGCAGCGGCTGGCGCTGGCCGATCACCGCATCGATGTTTTCGAGTGCTGCCTCACGCTGCTGCTCGAAGCCGCGCTGCGCGACGGCCTCGAAGGCAACGACGAGCACGGATCGCGTTCACTGGTTCACTCGGCCGACGCCATCACCTCGTTGTTTGCCGTGCTCGCCGAACAAGGTGCGGCTGACCGGCAGGTGGCGCGGCGTGCGTATGACGCCGGCCTCGAACATGTGCTGCCACATCATTCACGCCCGTTTGCCGCCGTGACCGAATGGCCCACGGCCTTGCGCGATTCGCTGCACGAGTTGGCTTCGTTGCGGCCTACCGCCAAGAAGGTGCTGATCGAAGGCCTGGTGCGCACCGTCGCGCACGACCGCCGGCTATCGGTCGCCGAGGGCGAACTGTTGCGCACGGTGTGCGCGACGCTGCATTGCCCGCTGCCGCCCATCCTGGCTGCCTGAAGCCGCAGGTCAGGGCCGAGTCAAAAGACGCGGAACGACCGCAGCCCCTGTCCGCGGATTTCAATGCCGCGAACGCGCGAGCCACGGCGTGCCGGGCTGGGTTTGTGCTGCATCCCGGGTGTGGCTCTTTCCACGACCTGGCGAGTGACGGGCGGTGTGAGTCGAAGGGATTCGAGGGTGGCTTCGAACTCTGCGAGTTGCTCGGCCAGGTTGGAAGATTTCATGACAGCTCCTTTGCCGCATGGGTGTCGTTGAAGACTCTTTCGGTTTCAACGCGACGATACGGAGCTGCTCTTTCGCCGCGGTTAACGGCACGCGAAAGTGTGGTTACAGCCGAACAGAACCTGACTGGAAGGCGCGCGTCCTGCGCGCGCCGGGCGGCCTGGCTAGGCCAGGAATTTGCCGATCGCGGCGGCGAACGGTTCGATGTCGACCAGGAAGGCATCGTGACCTTCCAGAGATGCCAGCGGCACGAACTCGGTTTCCGTGCCCGCGGCCTGGAAAGCCTCCGCGAGCGACCGCTGCTCGTTGATCGAGAACAGGATGTCCGATTCCACGCCGATGATCAGCGCCCGTTCGGCGCCCGCGCGCTTCAACGCCGACAGCATGGTGCCGCCATGCGCGGAAAGATCGAAGCGGTCGATGGCGCGCGATAGATAGAGATAGCAGTTGGGGTCGAACACCGACACGAACTTGTCGGCCTGCGCGTTCAGATAATCCTGCACCGCGAATTCGGCCGGGAAATGCGCGCGCCCCGGTGAGAGCACTTCGTAGTGACGATCGGAAGCCGGGCGCCGGCCGAAGCGATGCTTCCACTCCGCCGCCGAACGATAGGTGAGGGTGCCCAGCTTGCGCGCGAGGCGCATGCCGGTGATGGGGCGGATGTCACCGGAGTACTGGCCGTCCTGCCAGTCCGGATCGGTGAGGATGGCGTCGCGCTGCGTGGAGCGCAGCGCAATGGCGAACGGCGAAGCCGCGGCGGAGCCGGAAATGCTGACCACCCGCTGCGCGAACCCCGCGAACTGCGCGGCGAACGCCAGCACCACCATGCCGCCCAGCGAAGCGCCGATCACCGCGGAAAGCCGGCGGATGCCCAGCGAACGCACGGTTTCGTATCCGCCGCGCGCGATGTCCTCGACCGAAAGATCGGGAAACTGCAGTCGATAGGCGAGCCCGGTGGACGGATCGATGGATGCGGGTCCCGAAGAACCGAAGCAGCTGCCCAGGGAATTCACGCAGATGACGTAGTAGTGATCGGTGTCGATGGCCTTGCCGGGGCCCACCATCTTTTCCCACCAACCCGGTGACGGGTCGGCGGGCGACGATGCCGCATGCGCCGAGGGTGAAAGCCCCGTGAACAACAGGATGGCGTTGTCACGGGCTTCGTTGAGCGCGCCCCAGGTTTCGTAAGCGACGCGCCCTTCGGATAGCGCGCCGCCGCGCCAGAACAGGAACGGATCGGGCAGCGCCGCGAACTTTGTGGCAGGGCCTATCGTCACTTCGGCGAGCCCCGGATCGACCGCCGCGCGACTCGTCTCCTGGGACCTTGCATGCCCGGGTTGTTCGCGCGGCGATCCGCTCACGGCTCTTGGTCGCCGCCGTCCGAAATACCTTCGAACAACGGGGTGGAGAGATAACGCTCGCCGGTGTCCGGCAGCATCGCGAGAGTCACCGAGCCGGGGCCGGCTTCACGAGCCACCTTGAGCGCCGCGGCAAACGTGCCGCCGCTCGAGATACCGACGAAAATGCCTTCGTTCTTCGCCAGCGCGCGTGCAGCCTCGATGGCTTCCACGTCGGTGACAGGCACGATGCGGTCCGGAACATTCCTGTTGAGCACGGCCGGCACGAAGTCCGGAGTCCAGCCCTGGATCTTGTGCGGCGCGAATGGTTTGCCGCCCAGCAACTGCGCGGCCTCTGGTTCCGTGGCGATCACCTTCACATCCGGACGCGCGAGCTTGATGACTTCACCGGCGCCGGTAAGCGTGCCGCCCGTGCCCCAGCCCGTGACGAAGTGGTCCAGCTTCTTGCCCACGAAGTCCTGCAGGATCTCGGGGCCCGTGGTGTTGCGGTGATAGGCCGGGTTCGCCGGGTTCTCGAACTGGCGAGCCAGGAACCACCCATGCTTCTGCGCGAGCTCGGCAGCCTTGCGCACCATGCCCTGGCCGCGTTCGGCGGCCGGCGTGAGGATGACCTTCGCGCCGAGCATGCGCATGATCTTGCGGCGCTCGATCGAGAAGGTTTCCACCATCACGGCGACGAAGGGATAACCCTTGGCGGCGCAGACCATGGCCAGCGCAATGCCGGTGTTGCCGGAAGTGGCTTCCACCACGGTCTGGCCAGGCTTGAGCGCGCCGCTCTTTTCGGCATCTTCGATGATGGCGATGGCGAGGCGATCCTTTACCGAGGACAGCGGATTGAAGAACTCGCACTTCACGTACATCGTCGTGCCAGCCGGCGCGAGGCGATTGATGCGGACGATGGGAGTGCGGCCGATAGTGCCGAGAATGTTGTCGTAGATCATGGTGCGGCGACTCTAGGTGGGTGGGTGGGCATTAACGAGCCCGGGCTTGGCATACCTTTATAACGGTTGGTTATGCTGTCGGTTCATTCATGACCGAAAGACTGCAGAAGTTACTCGCGAGCGCGGGCCATGGCTCGCGGCGCGGCATCGAAGAATGGATCCGCGCGGGCCGCGTGACCATCAATGATCGCGTCGCTGTGCTGGGAGACCGCGCCACGAGTGCGGACCTGATCCGCCTCGACGGCCGTCCGCTCGATCTCGGCGGGCAGCGTCAGAGCGTCGAGGTGTTGCTGTACCACAAGCCGGTGGGCGAGGTGACCACGCGCTCCGACCCCGAGAATCGCCCCACGGTGTTCGAGCGCCTGCCGGCCCCGGGTAGCGGGCGCTGGATCGTGGTCGGCAGGCTGGACGTGAATACGTCCGGGCTCCTGCTGTTCACCAACGATGGCGAGCTGGCACATCGGCTCATGCATCCCTCGAGCGAGATCGAACGCGAGTACCTGGTCCGTCTGCGTGGAAGGCCGGCGCCCGCGATCCTCGAGCAGCTGCTGAGGGGCGTGGAACTGGAAGATGGCCCGGCGCGCTTCGATCGCATCGAGGCGGGATCCACCGAGGGTAGCCACTCCTGGTATCGCGTCTGTCTGCACGAAGGGCGCAACCGTGAGGTTCGCCGCCTGTTCGAGCATGTGGGTCACGAAGTGAGCCGATTGACCCGTATAAGATACGGTAGCGTGCTTTTGCCCGACGATTTACGCGCAGGACATACCAGATCCTTGGATTCGCGCTCTATCGCGGAGCTTGTTCGGCTGGCCTCATCGGGCGGGTCCACGTCGACGGATTCGGCTAGCCTGCCGTCATGAAAAATCTGCGATCGAGTCTGCTGATCCTGGGCCTGTGCGTATCCGCGAGTGCCTCGGCGGAAGTCGTCGAAACTCGCGACGGGTTCTTCAAGATCCAGTCGGTGGTCCTTGTGGACCTGCCGCCCGCGACCGCGTGGCGCGCATTGACTCGCGTCCCCGCCTGGTGGGACTCGGCGCATACCTGGTCAGGCGCCGCCCGGAATCTCTCGCTGGAGGCTCGAGCGGGTGGCTGCTTCTGCGAAAGGCTCGCGGACGGCGGGTCGGTGCAGCATGCCCGGGTGGTGTTTGCCCAACCCGGCAAGTTGCTGCGGTTGGATGGCGCCCTCGGGCCTTTGCAGGAAATGGCCGTGACCGGCCTGCTCACGTACTCGCTGGCGCCCGACGGGCCCGGAACCCGGGTCACCATGAGTTACGCGGTCGCCGGTGCCCTGACCCTGGACTCCGTGAAACTGGCACCCCTGGTAGACCAGGTAATGACCAGCCAGCTGGATCGGCTGCGTAACTACGCGAATTCAAAGGCTTCTCGCTGAGTTTGCCGCGCGAACTGGCTACCGTCCGGGTCTCCCCAAGTCGGAACTTCCGGGGGTGTTTTCCGGCTGGCGCGTCGTCATACCTTATATATGGGTGACCCGGACCGGCCAGCCGGCGGGCGGGTTGCAAATATCTCGTCGGATCCAAGGCTTATGGGTTTCGCCGGTCATAGCAAAAGTCGCGCCAATCCCGTTGACACCCCGGGGGGTCGCCCCGAGAATACGCGGCTCGTTTTTCCTGGGAGGGGTACCCAAGCGGCCAACGGGAGCAGACTGTAAATCTGCCGGCTTACGCCTTCGAAGGTTCGAATCCT
>JAQSWD010000213.1 GCA_029266835.1 Steroidobacteraceae bacterium | reverse complement strand
CGTCGGTGGCAGCCTTGGCCACGGGCGGCGCCGGGGCAGGTGGTGGCGCGGGCGGCGGCGCTGCCGGTGGCGGATTGCTGCCCGAGGGCGGCGGTGAGCTGGAAGATCCGCCACCTCCACCGCAGCCCGCGAGCGCGACACCGGACAAGAGTGCCAACGCACCCGCGACGCCGGCCGCGTCTGCGTCGTGGGCGCCAGCTTCAGCCAGCGGCGGCGCTGCATCGATCTCGCGATCGTCCGTCATCTGTAGACCCCCCCGGGACTGCAGCGACGGTAACGGATGATTTTGGCCTCGGCAAATTCGCCAAAACCACACAGTGCGCGCATACACGGCGGGTAGGGAAATTCAGCGTCCCGCGGCCTAGGATTCACGCATGAAGCGACAACGCGGCCGGCCGCCCCACGCCGACCTGCTCACACCCGGCGAATGGCGCACTGTGCATTCCATACAGCACGGCATGAGCAACGCGGAGATTGCGCGACGGCGCGGCATCAGCGTGAACGCGGTGAAGTTCCACGTTTCGAACGCGTTGGCGAAGCTCGGCCTGCGCAATCGTCGGGAGCTGCGGGCCTGGTTCCGCGCACCCGCCGGCAGCCCTGTGACACAGACATTGGAGGCCCCCGTGCAGATAACGCAAATCGGCCAGATCGCGCGCTCGGTGGGCGATACCGCGACCGCGGAGAAATGGTATCGAGACGTGCTGGGCCTCAAGCATCTCTACACCTTCGGCGCCCTGGCCTTTTTTGACCTCGGCGGCACGCGCCTGATGCTCTCGCAAGAAGGGGGTGCCGCTAAGGAATCCATCCTCTACCTGAAGGTGGCCGATATCGCGGCTGCGCACCGGGATCTGCAGGCCCGCGGCGTGAAGTTCACGCATGCGCCTCACATGATCCACCGGCATGCGGATGGCACCGAGGAGTGGATGGCCTTCTTCGAGGACCCGGACGGACGGCCCCTGGCCATCATGGCTCAGGTGGCTCATGGTGCCGGGTGAGGAAAGTGGGGAAAGCGATCGCGAGTTGCGGGGGTGAGTTGGCCCAACACGCTTTCCCCACTTTCCTCACCCGGCACCATGGGGTTGCCGCCATCCGTTGAACATATTGTTAGCCCGTGAACTGGTCGTCTCGGGCGATTCCCTACGCCTGCGAACCGCGACACGGTTTTACGTAGTACGGCAGGCGCAATCTACCCCGCGCTTCGCGCCTCAACGCAGGGAGTTTCCATGAGTGCATCGAATGAACGGATGTCGGTGTTCGGACCGACATTGCGCTTCAAGGGCGAATTGAAAGCCCAGGAAGACATCAAGATCGAAGGCCGCATCGAAGGCTCGATCCATCATCAACAGCGGGTCGTGGTCGGAACCAAGGGCGAAGTCGTCGCCACCGTCAATGCGCAGAGCATCGACGTCGACGGCAAGGTCCAGGGCGACATCACGGCGCGCAAGAGCGTCAAAGTCAGTCAGTCGGCTGTGGTCCGCGGCAACATCCGCGCGCCCAGCGTGAGCATCACCGAGGGAGCAAATTTCAATGGCGGAGTCACGATGGAGCAAAATGCTGGGTCGCTCGGAACCAACTCCACCGCCCCGGCGCGCTGAAGCGGAGAAACCCATGAGCAAGACCCCGGAAATGAAAGCTCCGCCGCCGCCAGCCGCGCCGGCGCCAGCCAACGGCACCGTCTGCGTGCTCGGCCCGACGCTGCACTTCAAGGGCGAGCTGTACGGCGAAGAGGACCTGGAATTCCAGGGCCAGCTCGAAGGCTCGATCGAACACACGCGTTCGCTCAGCATCGGCAAGGAAGGCGGCGTGACCGGCAACATCAAGGCCAAATTCGTGATCGTGGAAGGCCGTGTCGACGGCGACATCCACGCCAGCGAATCGGTTTCGGTGCGCCAGTCGGCCAAGGTCAAGGGCAACATCTTCGCGCCGCGAGTCGGCATCGCGGATGGCGCCAACTTCTCGGGCAGCATCGACATGAGCCACAAGGCCGCGTCGGTGAGCTCGAAACCGCAGGCGACGCTCAGCGACCCTGCCGCGGAGCGACTGCTGACGAAGGTGGGCTGACAGCCCCGCCTTCAGCAGAAGGCCGAAGCGACGAGACGATGGACGCGGACAGCGCGCGCAGGGTTTCCTGTGCGCGGTCCGCGTTTTTATTTGCCAGCAGGACGACCGCGATCTTCGCTTCCGGATACAGGTCGCAGACGCTCGCGAACCCGTATGTCGAACCCGTCGAAATCAACCGGCGGCCGTGCTCCGAATTTCCCAGCACCCAGAAGAACCCCAGCGACACCAGCCCCTCGGGATGCGACCAGGTGGGCTGGTGCGCCAGCTTCACCGACGCATCGCGCTCCACCATCTGCCAGGCGCAGAACTTGAGCAGGTCGTCGGCGCTGTAACGCAGCGAACTCGAGGCGAATTGCATCCTCGGCCCGAACATCGGCAACGGCTCGTTGCCCGCGGCGTAGCCACGCGCGAGTAGTTTGGCCGGCGGCGCCGTTCCGCTGGCCATGCGCAGCGGCTTTTCGATTTCGCGGGCCAGAATCGCCTCGAAAG
>JAQSWD010000113.1 GCA_029266835.1 Steroidobacteraceae bacterium | reverse complement strand
GCCCAGCCTGGCGCCCGCGCGGCCGGCCTCCAGGTAGTTTGCCGACGGCGCACAGCAGCCGGCGGAGTGACGGCAACGGGCGATCTGCCGCACCTTCCACTTGCCGAACTGCGTGGCGCCGGCTAACAACACCACGATTGCCGCGAGCACCGGCGTGGCGCGGGATATCGATTCGCTGCGCATCGCCAGCTCCGCGAACGCCAGGCCCAGCGGGAACATCGCAATGCCCGCGGCAGTCCAGACGCCGAAGTAACTGGCCGCGAATGCCAGGGTCGCGACACGGCGGGCGCCACCGGGCGCCTGCCCGCGCCGGAAGCGGAGCAGCTCCGGCGCGAACACCGGCATCATCATCGCGATCATCATCACGGCCCACATGCCGCAGAACATGCCGGCGAGATCCAGCCAGCCCTGGCCCGGCATGCGCATCCAGGCCATCGACATGACCCAGCCGCCGGGCATTTCCATGCCCGGCATCGCCGACATCGACCCGCACCAGGCGATGGTGAGAGCGGCGCTGGCTGCGAACACCAGCGCCGCCACCGCTTTCACACCAGTGTCCGCGCGCGACGCGTTCACGCGCTGCGCGCCGCGGCGTACTCGTCATTGCGCTTCCACCAGATGCCGCTTTCGTTGCGGCCCAGCGGCGCGCGATCCAGCCACTGGTACATGTTCCAGAGGGGGTCGACGCCGCGCGCGTAGGTGGAGTACGTGTGGTAGATAGCCCCGTCGCGCTGGATGAATGCGCTCATGCCGGGCCGGTCGCGCCCGTAGTCGGCCGCATCGACGCCCACGCCCCGGGCGATGGCCGCGACGATGGGGTGCGGCTCGGCGATCTCGTCCATGGCATGTTCGCCGCGCGCATAGTTGTATTCGATGGTGCCGGCGCGCTGCTCTTCCTCGGTGAACGACACATTGAAGTCGAAGTTGAAGCGGCCGTCCGCGGACGACACCCAAGGGAAGCTCCAGCCCATGCGCTTGCGGTACGCCAGCAGCTTCGCCAGCGGCGCGCGTGACACGGCGGTGAGCGACACGTCGTGGTTCTCGAGATGCACGGCGATGCCGTCGAATCCATCGGCGATCGCGGAACAGGACGGGCATCCTTGCGTCCAGGTGGGCCCGAACATGAAGTGGTACACCAGGAGTTGCGAGCGGCCACGGAACAGATCCTTCAGCGACACTTTGCCGTGCTCGCCGCCGAAGGAATACTCCTGCTCGACGCGTACCCAGGGCAGCGCCTGGCGGCGGCGAGCGAGATCGTCGGCGGCGCGCGTGTGTTCCTTCTCGGCCTGCAGCAGCTCGAGGCGTGCCTTCAGCCATTCCTGTCGGGTACCGATTGCATGGGTCATGGTTGCTCCTTCAGCGGGTGTTTTGTGATTTGATGGAGCTACGTTAGGCCACCCCAGGAAGCGAGCGGGAGTGACATCTTTGTCGGGATTGTTTCGCGGGCTTTGCGCTGAATGGATTCGCTGATCACGGCCGCGGCCCGCGCGCTGGCCGCGGGCGATCCGCTGGGCGCACTGAATCGCATCGCCCTTCGCAAGGATGCGCCGGCCCTGGCACTGCGCGGCATCGCGATGGCACAACTCGGGGACTTCGCCAAAGCCAAGGATCTGGTGCGCGCGGCGGCGAAGTCCTTCGGTTCGAAGGAGGCCGTGGCACGCGCGCGTTGCGTGGTTGCCGAAGCGGAGCTCGCGCTGGCATCGCGCGACCTGGGCTGGCCTCTCAAGCAGCTGGAGGCCGCACGCAAGCTGCTGGAGAAACACGGTGACCGTCTGAACGCCGCACACGCGCGTTATCTCGAAATCCGCCGATTGCTGCTGATCGGAAGGCTGGATGATGCCGACGCGTTGCTGATCCAGATCGATCGCGCCGCGTTGACGCCCGCCCTTCAGGCAGCGCATGAGCTCATCGTCGCAGGCATCGCGATCCGCCGCATTCGCATGCGGCCCGCAAAGGCGGCCCTGATCCGGGCCGCGGAAGCCGCGCGGGTTGCGCGCATTCCGGCGCTGGTCGCCGAGGTGGAAGCCGCCGCAGTGGTTCTCGAATCGCCCGCGGCGCGGCTGATCGCGCCGGGCGACACGCATCTGGTGCGTCTGCAGGAAGTCGAAGCGTTGTTTGATTCCGGCACGCTGGTGATCGATGCATGCCGATACGCCATTCGGCGCGCCGGCAAGATCATTCCGCTCGCCGGCCGCGAAGTGCTGTTCACGCTGGCGCGCGCGCTCGCCGAAGCCTGGCCGCGCGACGCGACGCGCGACGCACTGGTACAGCGCGCATTCCGGCTCGAGGTGGCCGATGAATCACTGCGCGCGCGCCTGCGCGTGGAGATCGGGCGGCTGCGAAAGGCGCTTGCGCCACTCGCTCACATCGAGGCCACTCCGGCCGGCTTCATGTTGAAGCCGCGGTCGTCTGACAAAGTCGTGGTGTTGGCCCGCCCGGTTGAAGAAGCACACGCCGGCGTGCTGGCATTTCTTGCCGATGGCGAGTCCTGGTCCACTTCAGCCCTGGCCCTGGCGCTTGGAACGAGCCAGCGCAGCGTGCAACGCGCACTGGATGAACTCGTGGCCTCCGGAAAAGTGCAGGCCTATGGCGCCGGCCGCGCACGCCGCTGGATGACGCCCCCGCTGCCGGGAATCGCGACCACCTTGTTACTCCCGGCTCCGCTTCCGGGTGACTAACATGGCCGCCACTGCCAAGGAGTGAGTCATGAAGAAATCTGCAGCCACCGTGGTCCGCGAATACGGTCCCTACCCTGATGCCAACAAGGTGGGCGGCGTCTCCTACGACGGCAAGAATGTCTGGGCCGCCGTGGGCGACAAGCTCAATGCCATCGATCCGGACAGCGGCAAGCTGAGCCGGTCACTCAAGGTCTCCGCGGACGCGGGCACGGCCTTCGACGGCAAACATCTCTACCAGATCGCCGAAAGCCGCATCCAGAAGGTGGATCCGGAATCGGGCAAGGTTCTGTCCACCATTCCGGCACCCGGAAATGGCGGGGATTCCGGCATGGCCTGGGCCGAAGGCTCGTTGTGGGTGGGCGAATACCGCGCTCGCAAGATCCACCAGGTGGACCCGGCCACCGGCAAGGTGCTGCGCACGCTCGAATCCAACCGCTTCGTCACCGGCGTCACCTGGGTGGGCAACGAGCTCTGGCATGCCACCTGGGAAGGCGACGAAAGCGAGCTTCGCCACGTGGACGAGAAGACGGGCGAAGTGCTCGAGACGCTCGAACTGCCGGCGGGCATCACCGTGTCGGGTCTGGAGTCCGACGGCCGCGGAACCTTCTACTGCGGCGGCGGCGGCACGGGCAAGGTGCGCGCCGTCCGCCGCGAAGGGTAGCTAGCCCACGGCGCGCGCGACCTTCGCCGCGTCGCCGGGCTGGTAAGCGCCGGTCTCGGCGCGGAATGCGATCTGCATGCGCGTCCAGCCATTGATGGCGACCACGGCCAGCGACAGGTTGACGAGTTCCTGCTCGGTGAACTGGGCGCGCGCTTCCTCGTAGACCTGGTCGGGCACGTGGTCGTCGCGCACCAGCGTCAGCGACTCGGCCCAGGCCAGCGCGGCCCGTTCGCGCGGCGTGTACAGGTTCACCTCGCGCCAGGCGTCGAGCAGGTACAGCCGCTGCGCGCTCTCACCCGCCGCGGTGGCATCCTTGAAATGCATGTCGAGGCAGTAGGCGCAGCCATTGATCTGCGACACGCGCATCTTCACGAGTTCCAGCAGGCTGTGTTCGAGGCCTGAATGGTTGACGTAAGCCTGCAGCCCGAACATGGCCTTGAAGCCGCCCGCCGCACTCTGCGCCCAGTTGATTCGCTGTTTCATGATTTAGCTCCTTGGTCTGTTCGATATCCAGACGTGGCGGCCGGAGCATTCGTGACAGCTCAAAGGGAAATCTTCACGTCCTTGAGCTTGTCTGGGTTCATCACCGTGAAGACATCGAGTATGCGTTCCCCGTCCGTGCGGATGGTGGTCACCGACAGCAGGTTGTCCTTGTAGAAGGCGGCATGCCCTGGCTCGCCGTTCACCACCACGTTCTTGAACGTCATGTGCCCGATGTACTTGCGGAAGATGTTCGCGCCGAAACGCGACACCTTGTGCGCGCCGCGCAATACGCGGCGCATGGCGCGCGCCTTGCCGCCACCGTCGGAAGTCCACGCGGAATCCGGCGCCAGTAGTTTGAACAACGCGGCCTGGTCCTGCGCCTCGATGGCGCTCTTGAAGGCCGCCAGCAGCTTGCGCTTGGCCTCGTCCGGTACCTGCACGCGCGGCCGGTCGGCGCGCACGCGTCTGGTGGCGCGGCTCACGATCTGGCGGCAGGCGGCCTCGCTCTTGCCCAGTATCTGCGCGATGTCGTCATAGCCGCTGTCGAACATCTCGTGCAGCAGGAAGGCGGCGCGTTCCTCGGGTGCGAGTCGTTCGAGCACGGCGAGGAAGGCCACCGAGAGGTCCGACGCCAGTTCCGCCGCCTGATCCGGTGTCGGTGAGGCGCCGCTTTCTTCCACCAACGGCTCCGGCAGCCACGGCCCGGTGTAATGCTCGCGCTCGGCGCGCAAGGTCCGCAGACGATCGATGCAGATGCGGGTGGTGGCGGTCACCAGCCAGGCCTGCGGCGAACGGATTTCCTCCCGGTGCGCGCCATGCCAGCGCAGCCAGGCCTCCTGCACCGCGTCATCGGCATCGGCGCGCGAGCCGAGCATGCGATAGGCGATGCTCCAGAGCCTGCCGCGGTTTTCCGCGAATGCATCGAGAGTCTGGTTCATGAAGACAAGACGTCTGGCATCCACTGATTGTGACAGCCCTTGATCTCTGGCAGCCTCATTGCGATTGCGCTACTTCGACTTCAGCTCCTGGCAAGGAGTTCTGTCCACCCTCTTCGGCCTGGCCATCATCACGTTGCTAGGCGTGGGAATCCGCCTGCTCGTCATGCAGACGGTGCAGCAGCGCCGCGAACGCGAGAACCGGCAGATCAACGAGCGCCTGCGCACGCTGATCGCCGCATACAAGACGCTGGGCGGTTCGTTCACGGGCGATCTCGCGGTCGACCCGACGCACCTGCGCGAAATGCAGCGCCGCGTTCCGGCGCCTGCCGGTGACCCCGCGCTGCCCGCGGCGCGGCCCGTGCATACCCACGAGCTCGTGGTGTCGTTGCGCGGCTTCATCCGGCAGGTGCTGGATCTCGAACCCATCCCCGCGTCGGTCACGATTCCGAACCAGGGACCGGCGCGTCCCGGCGGCGCGAAGCCGGAAAAGGGCGATGGCCGCGGCCAGGATCGCGGCGGTGGCAACAAGGGCACGGGCGGCGACATGGCCGCAGGCGCGGGAGCCGGCATGGGCCTCGGCCTGGGCGCCGGCATGACTTCGGGCGAAGCCGCGCCGGACCGCGAGTGATCAGCGCGGCAGTTTCTTCGCGCCGTCCTTGAACGTGAACCAGGCGTTTTCGATCTGCCAGTCCTTGCAGATCGGGTCCACCTGGTAAGGCGCACAGCGGCCTGCCAGGTGAATGCGTTTGGGTTCCGCGTGCACCACGTAGAGATGCTTTTCATTGGCGAGCCCGATGGACCCGGCCGCCTTGTTGCGCTCGATGTCCGTCTGCGTGACCTGGGTGGGGTCGAGTATCAACACGTCACTGGATAGTTTGAAAGTGCCGGTCTCGTCGACGGTGACGCCGCGCGCTTCCTTGCCCTTGCCCCATCGCCCGGAATACCGCAGTTGATAGGTGCCATCCGGGTGGAACTGCACCACCATCTTGACCACGAGGTCGACGGTGTAGTCGTTGACGTTCACGGCGTCTTCCGAGTAGTCCATTTGCCAGGCGCCGTGCAGGGCCGCGGCCGACGCGGGCGGTTTGCCGGGAAGCCGCGTACTCTCGTCGTACGACTGCGGCACCTGCTGTTTCGCGCGCGGCAGTTTCTCGAGGATGTCGCCGAGAGGAATATTGACCAGCAGCGCCAGCAGAATCATGCGACTCCTGTCTTCAGGTTTTCTTTGACTTGAACTTCTGCGGCACGACGGTCTCGCCGCGCGCCAGCATGTCCACCAGCGCCGCGATCTTGCGCGCCCGGCCTTCCGGTGTCTTCATGTTGTTGGTGCGGAACACCAGCGCGAAGAGGTTCTGGCGGCTCAGCTGCTTGAACAGGTCCAGCGCCTTGCGATTGGCCTTGATGGCCCGCATCAGGTCCGGCGGCAGGTTGTCGGCGGACGTCGCGCGGATCGGCGCATAGGCCGCGTCCCAGCGGCCATCTTTCTTCGCCAGGTCTATCTGTTGCTGGCCGGGCGGCTGCATGCGCCCTGCTTCGATCAGGCGCGCCACGTTCTCGCGGTTCACCTGGCTCCAGATGCTCTTCGCACGGCGCGGCGTGTAGCGCTGCAGGAAGGATTGCTGGTCGAGCCCCTTGCGAATGCCGTCTATCCACCCCCAGCACAACATCACGTCCAGCGCCTCCGCGCAGGTGACGCTCTTCCTGCCGGAGTCCTTCTTGTGCACTTTCAGCCAGAGCTCCGGCGCCTTGTCGTGGTTGGCGCGCATCCAGGTTTCCAGCGCCTTCACGCTGGCGAAGGACTTCGTGCGCTTCGCGTCGGGGGTCACGGCCAAACGGTTCAGCCCTTGAGGTCGATCAGCGACAGGAACTCGCGGCGCAACGCGCCGTTCTCGAGGAACACGCCGCGCATCACCGAGTTGGTCATCTTGGATGCGTTGTCCTTCACGCCGCGCCAGTGCATGCAGAAGTGGTCCGCCTCCATCACCACGGCCAGGCCATCCGGCTTCACCATCCCCACCAGCAGATCGGCGAGCTGGATGATGGCTTCCTCCTGGATCTGCGGCCGCGACATGATCCACTCCGCCAGGCGCGAATACTTCGACAACCCGATGAGATCGGAATCCTGGTTCGGCATCACGCCTATCCACAGCCGGCCCATGATCGGGCACAGGTGATGACTGCAGGCGCTGCGCACCGTCACCGGGCCCATGATCATGAGCTCGTTGAGATGCTCGGCGTTGGGGAACTCGGTGACCTTGGGCCGCGGCACGTAGCGTCCGCGGAACACTTCATTCACGTACATCTTGGCCACGCGCCGCGCGGTTTCCTGCGTGTTGTGGTCGTGCTGCACGTCGATGACCAGGCTTTCGAGAACCCCCGCCATCTTGCCTTCCACTTCGCGCGTCAGCAGTTCCATTTCGCCGGGCTCGACGAAATCGGAAATATTGTCGTTGGCGTGATAGCGCTGGCCCCTGGCCTGCAATCGCGCACGGATTTTCTCGGAAACGGGTTGTTCAGCCATGGGCTGAATATCCGGCGTTGACTGGCCCGTTGCAACCCGCGAAGGGGCCGGAGCGTCCTAAAGGCATGAAACGCCTGTTACCCGGCCTTTGCGCCATCCTGTTCGTCGTCTCCTCCACCGCGATCGCGGCTCCGCCCGAGCGCCAGGTAAAGGGCAATCACCTGATTTCCCGCTCGGACCCCGCCGTCGCCATCACGCTGCCGCGCTCGTTCAAGTACCTGGGCGCGGAACGCTGGGACCTGTACGACATCGCCGACTGCGAATTGCACCTGTTCATCGAAGCCGACCGCCACAAAGTGGTGAAGTCGCTGTACTGGATCCAGTTCGAGGGCTATCTGACGTCGAATACCCACATCTATGACTATTCAAAGGACACGCCGGTGACTTTCGCCGGGCAGCCATTCTGGCAGCGCGCGCGGTTTGGTCCGTCGAACGAGGCGCCGCGCGCGGGCTCCGATGGTGAACGCGTGCGCCAGATGGTCGAGCGCGCGGGGTACCAACTACCGCCGCACAGCATGAATGTGCGGCTGGTGCGCGTGCTCGACGCGGCCAGGCGAAAGGAACTCATGGTCATCTATGGCGAAGACCTGGGACGGCAGGGTTACACCACGGAACAACTCATGGATGGCGAGAAACCCGGGCCGGCCTGGGCCGGCATCGAAAAAGGGCTGATCGAGCGCGCCAGGAGCCGGATCAGGATTTCCTGGCCCTGAGCAATTCGTGCGCCGTCTTGCCGGCGGCTTCGAGCATGGTGAGCAGCCACAGCAATCCGCCGTCGCGCGTGGCCACCTGCGGCGCCACCGCGAAGACAGGTGAGCTCATGAGTTTCAGCGGCGGCTCGAAGCTCGCGACCTTGTAGTTGGGCGCATGTTTGGCCACGAAGTGCCGCGGCAACGCGGCGACCAGATCCGATTCCTCGAGCAAGGCCAGCGCCTGCATGAAGTTCGACACCGTCAGCGCCACGCGGCGCGTCAGCTTTCTCTTCGCCAGCAGCTGGTCGACCATGCCCAATGCATCTCCCGACATCGACACCAGCAGATGGGGGGCCGCGGCGTAGCTGGCCATCGTCACCTTTCTTGCCAGCGGATGCCCCTGGCGCGCCACCAGCACGAAGTCCTCGTCGAACAGAAAGCGCGTCACGAATCGCGCGGGCACCTTGGACAGCGGCAGCAAGGCCACGTCCAGCTTCTTCGCATCCAGTTCGGGCAGCGTTTCTTCGAAACGGCCCACCGTGCTGACGATACCCAGGTCGATACCCGGCGCCTCGCGACGCACACGCGCCAGCATCGGCGGCAGCAATACTGCTGACACCGCGTCAGGCGCGCCGATCAGGAAACGCCGCGTGGATTTCGCGGCATCGAACACCTCGGACTGCGCCATGACCTGGCGCGCACGGTCCAGCACGTCGGCCACCGGCCCGGCGAGTTGCCGCGCGCGATCCGTGGGGACTACGCCCTTCGGGTGTCGCAGGAACAGCGGGTCCTGCATGAGTCGCCTCAATCTACCCAGGCCGTGGCTCACGGCCGAGGCGGAGATGTGCATCCGCGCCGCGGCACGCCCCACGTGCCGCTCTTCGAATACCGCTTCGAACAACACCAGCAGATTGAGATCGGCCCGGGCGAGATTCAGTTTATTCAGCATATCGCTGAAATCGTATCACTGGATTCAGCACTGCGCCGCGGCGATTCTTCGCGCCGGAGGGCATGAACACACTTATGGACAGAAAGCTCTTACTACTGGCGTTAGCCTCGCTGGCCGCAGCGACGCTTGCCCATTCCGAGCCCGCGCGGCCCTACGAAGGCGAATTGATGATCACCGAACCCACCCTCACCCGACTTGCCACCTCACCGCGCGCATTGGAGGTGCTCAAGTTCTGGACCGACGCCGGGCCGGCGCGCTGGTTCGCCAAGGATCCCGAGTTCGACCGCACGTTCCGCGACCGCTTTCTCGCGGATCACGAGTCCGCGGCCCGTGGCGAACTCATGCACTGGCAAAGCACGGCCGAGGGCGCGTTGGCGCTGGTGATCTTGCTGGATCAGTACCCGCGCAATGCGTTTCGCGATACCCGGCGCATGTACGACACCGACGCAATGGCCCGCAAGGTGGCGAACACGGCTTTCGCCGCCGGTTACGACCGCCTGGTGTCGCCGCCCATGCAGACCTTCTTTCTGCTGCCCTTCGGGCATTCGGAAGATCTCGCCGACCAGGAGCGCGCCGTGGCGCTGGCGCGGCGCATCAGCGCCAAGGATCTCCAGCACGCCGAACATCACCGCGACATCGTACGGCGCTTCGGCCGCTTCCCGCATCGAAACGAAATTCTGGGGCGCGACAGTACTGCGGAAGAAATTGCCTACCTCGAGAATGGCGGGTATCGCGGATGACTCTCGGCCGCAAGGTGCTGCTGGATAGTGGCCCACTCAACCTGGTCTGGTTGCACCTGGCGCGCGGACACCGGCCGGCGAGTGCCGCCGGCGTCCGTGTTCTGCCGCCGCTCGATCTGCGCAGCCATTCAGGCAGCGACCGCAATCGTTTCCAAACTACCGGCCGTGAAGGGTCCCGGCCTCCTCGCGGCATCCCACGGGAATTGCGATAGGATCGTCGCAATCGAACGGAGGTTGCATGCGAAAGTTTTCGTTGCTCTGCGTGGCGTTGGTATCCGGCGTCGCGATGAACTTGGCCGCTTTCTCGCAGACCACGCCGGCCGCGCCGCCATCCATACCCTCATCCGTGCCCGCCGCTGCGATGCCACCGCGGCCCCAACCGCCAACCCGCCCGCTCGATGCCCCGCTGGCGCCCCAATGGACGGTGATCACCGGCGCCGGCAAGAACGCCCCCGCCGACCGGGATGGCGACTTCGTCATCGGCCCCGAATACGCGCCCGCGCCCGAGCTGCAGGTCATCGCCGGCGTGCCGATGGGACTGGTGAAGCAATTCACCATGACCTCGGAGGACAGCAAGATCTATCCGAAGGCCATCGCGCGCGAAGTGTTCGGCACGCCCGATCCGGATAACCCCAGGACACTGATCGTCGAAACGCACGAAAGGCCCTGGGAGCGCGCCATCACGGTGTACATCCCCGCCACGTACAACAAGAAAAAGCCACTGCCGTTCATCGTCACGCACGATGGCCCGAAGATGGGGGAACCGGACATGACGATGCCGCGCATTCTCGACAATCTCATCGCGCAGAAGCGTGTGCCCGCGATGGCGGTAGTGATGATCCAGAACGGCGGCGGCGATGCGCAGGGACACCAGCGAGGGCTCGAGTACGACACGCTGTCGGGGCGCTTCGCGGAGTTCATCGAGACCGAGGTGCTGCCGCGCGTCGAGTCGAACTTCCAGATCCGCCTTACCGCGGATCCGGACGGCCGCGCAGTCATGGGCTGCAGCTCGGGCGCGGCGGCCGCGCTCAGCATGGCCTGGTATCACCCCGAATGGTATCGCCGCATCATCAGCTACTCCGGCACCTACGTGAACCAGCAGTGGCCTTTCGATCCGAAGACGCCGGGCGGCGCCTGGGAGTATCCGATCAACCTGATTCCCAACAACCCGGCCAAGCCCTTTCGCATCTGGATGCACGTCGGCGATCGCGATCTGTACAACCCCAATGTAATGCGCGATGGCATGCACGACTGGGTGGAAGCCAACCACCGCATGGCCGCGGCCCTCAAGGCCAAGGGTTATCACTATCAATACGTGTACGCGCTCGACTCGCCGCACTGTGACCGGCGCGTGCGCGAGCAGACGCTGCCCGCCGCACTGGAATACGTGTGGAAGGGCTATAAGTAGTTCGTCGCGAACCGCGCCTCAATGCGGCCCATCGCGACGCTCCTCTCGATAGAACGCTCTCGATAGAACGCTGACCTCGCGATGCTGCGCGCGGTAACAACGCTTGCCTTGAGTCTACTACATCCGTCATAGTAATAACCACATGAGTCATAGCGGCGCCGCGATGGACGTACCCCTGCCCCGGCGCGCGCCGAACTACCGGCTCATGGTGCTGGGTGGCCTGGCGGTCTGCGGGGCGGCAGCGGCGCTGTGGCAGCTGCTGCCCCGCGGGCTTTCGGTCAAAGAGGGAGATCTGCGCATCGCGACGGTGGAGCAAGGACTGTTTCGCAATGACGTACTGGTGCGCGCCTCCGCGGCGCCACTGCATACCGTCATGCTGGATGCGCTCGAATCCGGGCGTGTCGAAGAAGTGCTGGTGAACGATGGCGCGCTGGTGCAGCAGGGCCAACTCCTGTTTCGCCTGTCGAATCCGCAGCTGCGGCTCAACCTGGTGGCGCGCGAAGCGGACCGCGCGCAGCAGATCTCCAACCTTTCGCTGCTCCGCGTGGATCTCGAGTCCAGCGAGACCCAGCATCGCCGCCGCCTGCTGGACCTGGA
Organism: Steroidobacteraceae bacterium; assembly: GCA_029266835.1. Classification (GTDB taxonomy): domain Bacteria; phylum Pseudomonadota; class Gammaproteobacteria; order Steroidobacterales; family Steroidobacteraceae; genus CADEED01. Next base: position 2,211 of record JAQSWD010000113.1, on the reverse strand, counting down.
GTTCGAGCTCACGCAGGCAACCAAGCTCCTCGCCCGCTATGAGGTGCTGGCGCGCGAAGGCGTCATCGCCGCGCGCACCGTCGAGGAGACGCGCGACCAGGTAACGCGGCAGGAACGGGCATTGGCCGATGAACGCGCGCGCGCCACCGTCGAGATGCGCATCAAGCGCGACGGCATCCGCCAGATGCGCCAGGCCATCGACCGCCTCGACGCAGGCCTCAACGTGGTCAACGACAGCATCGAGGGCCTCGCGGTGCGCGCACCCCTCGCGGGCCGGCTCACGGATTTCCACCTGCAGCTAGGCGAGATCATCAAGCCGGAGCAGCGCATCGGGAGGATCGATGACCCCAGCCATTTCAAGCTGGTGGCCTCTGTGGATGAGTATTTCCTGGACCGCGTGGCTGTTGGCAAACGCGGCCTGGCAAACACCGCAGGCCGCGATTTCCCCATCGAAATCTCGCGCGTCTTCCCGCAGATCAAGGAAGGCCGCTTCGCCATTGAGCTGCTGTTCATGGCCGACGCTCCCCCGGGAATGCGACCCGGCCAGAGCGCGGACACCCGCCTCACCCTCGGCGAATCCAGCCCGGCCCTGCTGATTCCCAACGACGCCTGGCTCAGCGACAGCGGCGGCGCATGGGTGTTCGTGGTCGAAGGCGCGCGTGCGGAACGGCGCCCGATACGCGTGGGCCGGCGCAACAACTCCCAGGTCGAGATCGTCGACGGGCTGGCCGCCGGCGAGCGCGTGGTGGTGTCCACCTACTCCCGATACGGCAAGGCCGATCAACTCCACATCCAGTAGTGAGGCAACAGATGCTGAAGCTCGTGAACGCAAGCAAGAAATTCGTCGGCGGCGACGTGATGACCACGGCGCTCAACGGCGTGCAACTGGAAATCGGCGCCGGCGAATACGTCGCGGTGATGGGACCGTCTGGCTGTGGGAAATCCACGCTGCTGACCATCCTCGGCATGCTGGATACGCCCGACGGCGGCGAGTACTGGTTCGACGGACGAAACGTCGCGGGCGTCAGCGAAGACGAACTCAACGACCTGCGCCGCGGCCGGGTCGGATTCATCTTCCAGAGCTTCAATCTCATCGAGGAACTGAGCGTAGAGGAGAACGTGGCACTGGCCCTGGAATACAGCGGCCTGCCCGCCGCCGAACGCCGCGGGCGCGTCGCGCAGATGCTCGAGAAGCTGGGGATCACGCACCGCGCCCGCCACCATCCTTCGCAGCTCTCCGGCGGCCAGCAGCAGCGCGTGGCCATCGCGCGCGCGCTCGTCACCCAGCCTCTGGTGCTGCTGGCGGACGAACCCACCGGCAACCTCGACTCATCGCATGGCGAAGAAGTCATGCAGTTGCTGCAACAGATCAATGCCGAGGGCACCACCATCGTGATGGTGACGCACTCGCCCGCCCACGCGGCACGCGCCGCGCGCACAGTGGGCATGCTCGACGGTGCCATCCAGAACGCCACCCACTGAGGCCGCCATGCTTGCCGACTTCCGCGTTGCCTTTCGAATGCTGCTGCGAAACCCGGCGCATGCGCTGGTTTCCGTCCTCGGCCTGGCCGTGGGCCTGGGCTTCTGCCTGCTGCTGCTGGGCTACTCGCGTTACTCGTGGTCATACGACTCGCACGTGCCCGATATCGACCAGGTCTACGTCATCAAGCATCGACGCAACTGGGAGCTGGGCAAGTTGTGGACGGAGCAGATTCCACTGGCGGCGCGCGAGCCCGCGAAGTCCCTGCCCGGCGTCGCGGATGTGAGCGGGTACGCCAACTGGTTTCCTCTCAATCAGGAGACTGACGGCGGACTGGTGGAGACGCGCAGCCTGGCCGCGCTTCCCGGTCTCGCAAAGATGCTCGGCATCCGCGCGCTGCAGGGTGATGTCGAGCAGACCCTCGACAGCCCCGACGCAATCGCGATCACCGAGGCCGGCGCGCGCCGGTTGTTAGGCAGCGTGAACGTGCTGGGCCAGACGATGAAACTGCGGCTGGACGCGGCCGACGTTCGCGACGCCACGGTTCGCATCGGCGCTGTATTGCCCACGCCGCCGGCGAACACCACCATTCCCTATGAAATCCTGCATGGCTTCAACCTCACCTTGCTGCCGCCCTGGGCAAAGGAAGAAGCGCTGACCGGCCGGATGGGGTTCCAAGGCGGTTACCTGCTGATGAAACTGTCGCCGGGCGCGTCGCCCGAAGCGGTGAC
>JAQSWD010000112.1 GCA_029266835.1 Steroidobacteraceae bacterium | reverse complement strand
GTACATCATGAACAGCCGGTAGCTGAACCGGTGTTCGCGCGGCGCGAAGCGCCGGTGTCTAAGCTGACCGGTGTACAGCGCGCTGTGCATGTTCGACATCGCGGAAGTGCTCCAGCGCCGCGAGCGCGCTGACGACTCCGTCCTCGTGAAAGCCGAAGCCCCAGTAGGCTCCGCAGAAATACGCGCGATCAACGCCGTCGATCTCGGCGTGCCGCGCCTGCGCGGCCACCGCTTCGGGCGTGAACACCGGGTGCTCGTACTGCAATTCGCGGATCACGCTGGACTCGGCGACGCGGTCCGCGAGATTCAGCGTGACCAGCAGCGGTGTGCGGCCCGGCAGGCGTTGCAGGATGTTCATGTGATAAGTCACCGCCACGCGTTCGGCGGCGCGATCGACCAGGTGATAGTTCCAGGCCGCCCAGGCCAGGCGCCGCTTCGGCAATACGCGCGTATCCGTGTGCAGCAGCACGTGGTTGCGCTGGTAGCGCATCGGCCCGAGCACCGCGCGTTCGGTGGCGTTGGCATCCACGAGCAGGCGCAGCGCCTGGTCGCTGTGGCAGGCGAAGAACACACGGTCGAAACGCTCGGCTTCACCGCCCGCGGGCTTGACGAACACACCGGCCGGCGTGCGGCGCACGCTCTCGACCGGCGTACGCAGCCGGATGCGCTGGCGGTAGCCGGCGGTGATCTTGTCGACGTAACGCGCCGAGCCGCCACGCACGGTGCGCCACATCGGGCGGTCATCCACGGACAACATGCCGTGGTTGTGGAAAAACCGCACGAAGTAGCGCGCGGGGAAGCCGCGCAGGGTCGCGGTGCCGGCGCTCCAGATGGCGGCGCCCATGGGCAGGATGTAGTGCTCGGCGAACTGGCGCGAATACCCCTGCGCGTCCAGGTAGTCGCCCAGCGTCAGGCCATCGTCTGTGGTCTCCAGCAGTCGCGGCGCCTCGCGGTTGAACCGCAGGATGTCGCGGATCATTCTATAAAACGACGGCCGCAGCAGATTCCGGCGTTGTGCGAACAGGCTGTTCAGGTTGGTGCCGTTGTACTCGAGTCCGCCCGGTGTCTGCACCGAGAAGCTCATGTCGCTGGGTTGCAGCTCGACGCCGAGCTCGGCCATGAGCGCCAGGAAGTTAGGATACGTGCGGTCGTTGCACACGATGAAGCCGGTGTCGACGGCGACGGCCTGGCCTTCGTGCTCGATCTCGTGCGTGTGCGTGTGGCCACCGACATGGCTGGCGGCCTCGAACACCGTGATGTCGTGCTCGCGATGCAGGTGGTACGCGGCCACGTTGCCTGCGATTCCGCTGCCAACAATGGCGATCTTCATTCGCAAGGCTCCTCGGCACTGCGCGACGGCGCGCTCGCGCTCTCGGGCCACTGCTGCGGCACGGTCTGCAGCTTGCTCATGTCATAGGACTGCTTCGCGACGCGCTCGCGCAGGTCCTGCAGCTCGGCTTCGGAAATCTGCGGCGTGCGCGCCATGATCCACACATTGTCGCGTTTCTGCCGGCCGATGATGGTTTGCTGGTAGTCAGGGCTCACGTACACGATGCGGTAGTCCGCCTTGATGGGCCAGATGAACTGCATGCCCCAGATCGCCTGGGACGGGTCGTCCCGCACGAAGCCGCGGGGGCAGTAGCGCTTGAGCTTGCCATCGAAGGCGCCGTCACGGAACGTGAACGTGGTGGCGATGCTGCCGTCGGAGTCGAGGCGGTACGACTCCACGGCGTTGTGCGCGCCGCGTTCGATCGACGTCGGGATGTTGGCGATGACGTACCAGTCGCCCATGAAGCGCGCGAGGTCCACCTTCGGTTCGTTCGCGATCGGCGGCAGGGACGACTGGCAGCCGCCGAGCAAGGAGAGCAATCCCATGGTCAACACCTTCACTGATCTTTGCACGTTCATTTCCTCGCGTAACGCAGGCGGCGTCCTTCGGGCGTGAGCGATTCCAGCGCGACCCAGTCGCGCGCCGCCGTGTACCAGAGGTCGATCTGCAGCGGTGTCTCGCCTTCGCCGAGCAGGCGATAACGCTCGGCGGATTGGCCGTCGATGACCTCGCGCCCCATGAGCAGCACTTTCACGTCCACGTACTCACCGGTCTGCGGGTTCAGCAGGCGCCGGGCATCGAGGATGCTGGGGTTCCAGTAGGCGAAGGTCTGGACGCAGGCATCCTGGAGTACGGCAGGGTTGCCATTCCGGATGCGGAATATCCCGTTGGCGCGCTCGCCCTCGACCACGCGCGGCTTGCCGTTGGCATCGGTGCGCGCTTCCACGCTCTGCAGGCAGTCGCCGGTCCAGCGCTCGCGCGCGCGGTGCTCGTAGCGGTAGGCATTGATGAACAGGAAGCGCACATTGAAGCGCGCCTGGCTGTCGATCTCGCGGATGTCGCCGCGATCGTGCAGCGTGAAGCGGTGCTCGCCGATGGGTTTGCCGTCGAGCGAGACGTCGAAGTTCCACTCACGTGTGGTGGCATGGCTGGCATTCGCCACGAACAGCGCCAGCATCGCCAGGATTCGCGCCGGTTGCGTGAAGGTGATCATGCGGGCAGCCTCCGAGCCGCGGGTTCATGAGCCGGGCGCAACACGATTGCAAACAACCCCATGGCCACGCACCACGCGGCCGCAAGCATCGGCAGCGCGATGGCGGGTGAGGGCAGGCTCAGCGCTCCGAGTTTCTCGCCGGCTAGATAGGCGACAGGGCCGAAAACCGCGCCGCCCAGTGCGGCGACAAGCGGCCGTCGCATCAGCCAGAGCAGCGAGTGGTTCAGCGTGGTGGCGAAAGCCACCCACAGAGAAAGCATCCAGTACGGCGCGATCGGCAGGTTGCCGTCAGAGGCAAATTGCACCTGTTCCGTGGCGGCGAGCGTGGTGTCGATCACGAGGCCGAGCAGTACGGACACGCCCACCAGCCGGAACTCGAGCGGCTCGCGGCGCAGCCACAGGTGTACCCCGGTCACCACCAACGCCATCGCCGCGCCCAGCCAGGCGAACCCACGCGCCGCGCCGAGGATCACGGCGAACCAGGCGAGTTGGTAGATAGCGAAGTTGTAGACGTTGAACATGGCGTCAGCGGTCCGCCTGCCGGCCGAACAGGTAATGGCTGACGAACCACTCGCGTCCTTCGCGGTAGCCCCAGAGCTCGGCGCAGGCCATGAAGAACATGCGCCAGCGCTGCAGCCACACCTCGGCCTCGACCCCATAGGCGCTGCGCAGGATGGGAAGCGCCTGCTCGCGACGGGCATCGAGGTTCTGCAGCCAGGCGTTCGCGGTCTTCTCGTAGTGTTCGCCGCCCCAGGACCATTGCCGCTCGAGATGCAGGTGCCGCTGGAACATCAGCGGCAGCGAGGCGCTGGGCATGATGCCGCCGGAGAAGAAATGCCGGCTCATCCAGTCGCTCGCCCCGTTGTCTTCGAAGGCATAGGGCACGGCGCGATGCACGAAGATGTGCATGAAGAATTTCCCGCCGGGCGCGAGCCACCGCGAGACGCGCTCGAACAGCATCGCGTAGTTGCGCATGTGCTCGAACATCTCCACCGAGACCACGCGGTCGAATTGCCGCGGCGTGGAGAAGTCGTTCATGTCGGCGGTGATGACCTCGACATTGGCGAGCCCGCGGCGTGCGGCTTCGGCGAGTATGTGTTCGCGTTGCGGCGCGGAGTTGGAGACCGCCATGATGGTGGCCTTCGGGAACCGCGCGGCCATGAACAGCGTCAGCGAACCCCAGCCGCAGCCCAGCTCGAGGATGCGCTGGCCATCGGTGAGTCCGGCGCGCTCGCAGGTGGCGGACAAGGCCTGCTGCTCGGCCTGCTCGAGCGTGTCGACGCCGTCGCCCCAATAGCAGCTGCTGTACTTGCGGTGCGGCCCCAGCGCGAGTGCAAAGAACTCGGGCGGCAGTTCGTAGTGCTGCTCGTTGGCCTTGTGCGCCAGCGGTGCGATGGGTGAGTCGTTCATCGCCGCCACGAAGCGGGCGGTGGCATCGGCCACATGGGCGGCATCGTCGGACCGCAGTTCCGCGAGCCGCGACCGCAGCAGCCGGCGGATCGCGCCGCGGATGATGCTGTCGGGCACCAGGCCCTGTTCCGTCCAATCGATTGCTTGTCGTGCGCCGAAACTCATCATGTTCTCCCGGGCAACATCGCCCTTGGTGACCATGCTCCGGCAGGCGACGTGAAAATCGCGTGAAGAAAATGTAGGCGAGGGGTGAAAGCCCGCTTTTCCGGCCGGTTTATTCCATGCGCGCGTTCGGAAAGTCGATGACGACAGTGGTCCCCACGCCCGGTGTGCTGTCGATGCGGATCGGCCAGCCGAAGCGGTCCGACAGGCGGCGGACGATGGTCAGGCCCACGCCATGCCCGCCGCGGCGTTGCCCCTCGCCGCGCACGAAGGGGCGGAACATCTCTTCGATCTGGGTAGTTGGAATGCCGACTCCGGTGTCACGGATGCGCACCTGGCGCTCGCCGATCTCCACCACGACCTGGCCCTGGTCGGTATACGAAAACGCGTTGCGCAGAAGGTTGCCGACCAGAATAGATAGCACCTTCTCGGGCGCGTCGAGATACAGCCTGCGCTCGTGGCGCACCTCGGCGGTGACCGGCTTATCGCCAGCGAGGACCCGGGCGTGCTCGACTTCATCCGCGATGAGATCGTTCACGCAGATGGCCTCGACCGGCAGGCCGGTTTCGGTTTCGCGGGCCAGCAGCAGGAACGCATGCGTGAGCTCCTCCATGTCGAGGCAGGCGCGCTGGATGCGGTTCGCGGTGCGTCGCCGCGATTCGGTGATGTCCGGATCCTCGAGCAGCAGGCTCGTGGCCATGCGGATCACGGTCAGCGGACTGCGCAGCTCGTGGCTGGCATCGCGCGTGAACTGACGCTCGCGCTCGAGGAAATGGGCGAGGCGCTGCGAATAGCGCAGCAGCGCCTCGGTGAGCTCTCGGACTTCCTCGTCGGCATCCGCGGGTACCTGCAACGACGCCAACCCTTCGACGTTGGAAGGCGCGTCCTCGAGCTCGCGCACCTTGCGCGCCAGTGTGATCATCGGCGATACCGCGCGGCGCAGCCGGCGGAAACCCAGCCACGTCGACACGTACAACACCAGCAACACGGCGGCCAGCGGCACCAGGCCATAGTACGACGCGAGCTGGCTCACGTTGGTACGGTCGAAGACCAGGTAGAGCTTCTGTCCGTTGCGCTCGGTGACGCTCACCAGGTACTCGAGACCCCCGTGGTCCCAGTCGTGATACCCCGGCGGCAGGGTGCGCAATTCGGCCGGCGCCGAATCCTCCACGTACCCACGCAGGTTGCGCGTGTTGGGTAGTTGGAAGGAGGGATTCGCGTCGCTTTGCTGCCAGTAGTGATTCACCTCGTCCTTCAGCGCGGCGCGTATCAGCACCCCTTCGAGCAGCGCGCTCGCGACGAACACGCCGACCACCGCGGCGACGCTGATGAGCGCCACCTGCAAGAGAAACGCGCGGCCGAACCACGCGCGTACGCGGCTGTCACTGTCCGGGCGGTTCATCGGTCAACCGGTAGCCGAGGCCGGGCAGAGTGTGCAGCAGCGTGCGCCCGAAGGGTTTGTCGATCGCGCGGCGCAGCGCGTACAGATGGCTGCGCAGCGTGTCGGAGTCCGGCAGCGTGTCGCCCCAGACTTCGTGCTCCAGCTGCTGGCGGCTCACGACGCGCGGCGAGGCGCGCATGAGAATGGTGAGCAGCTTGATGCCAATGGGCATGAGCTTGATGGGCGTACCGCCGCGCGTCACGGTCAACGTCGACGTGTCCAGCACCAGGTCGCCGACTTGCAACGTGTCGCGACCGCCCTGGGTACCGCGGTGGCGCCGGAGCAGCGTGCGAATGCGCGCCTCCAGCTCGCGGATCTCGAACGGCTTGACCAGGTAGTCGTCGGCGCCCGCGTCGAGGCCGGCCAACTTGTCGTCGATGGTGTCGCGCGCGGTCAGCATGAGCAGCGGCGTATCCCGGCGCGCCTCTTCACGCAGCTTGCGGCACAGGGTGATGCCGTCCATGCCCGGCATCATCACATCCGCGACGATCACGTCATAGTGGTTGGAGACGGCCAGGTGCAGGCCGGTGACGCCGTCGCCCGCGTGGTCGACCATGTACCCGCGATTCTCGAAGAACTCCGCGATCATCTCCGCGATGTCGCGGTGATCCTCGATGAGCAGCAGGGAGGTGTTGGCTTCGGGTTTCAATCGGGGCGATCCTGCATCTTCCCGCGGGCGTTTGAAAGCCCGGCGGGGCCGTCGTGTTGTAACCTCGCGTCCCTGCGCGCTGATTTCAGGCTGGAGAACACGTTGAGCTCGAACAACCGCATTGGCACACCCCTTTCGCCCTTCGCCACGCGCGTCATGCTGCTCGGCTCAGGCGAACTGGGCAAGGAAGTCACCATCGAACTGCAGCGCCTTGGCGTCGAAGTCATCGCCGTCGACCGTTACGCCAACGCGCCCGCCCAACAAGTCGCCCACCGCGCCCACGTCATCGACATGACGGATGCCGCTGCCGTGCGCGCGCTGGTCCAGCAGGAACGCCCGCACCTCATCGTTCCCGAAATCGAAGCCATCGCCACGGACGAACTGGTGCGCATCGAGGCCGATGGCCTCGCGCGCGTGATCCCCACCGCCAACGCCGCGCACATCACCATGAACCGCGAGCGCATCCGCGTGCTCGCCGCCGAGCAGTTAGGCCTGGCCACCTCGCCATTCGCCTTCGCCTCCACGCTCGAGGAGCTGCAGGCCGGCGCCGATCGCGTGGGGTATCCCTGCTTCGTCAAACCGGTGATGTCCTCCTCGGGCAAGGGGCAGAGCCGCATCAAGGATGCGTCCGGCGTGGCGAAGGCCTGGGAATACGCGCTGGCCGGCGGACGCGTGAAGCAGCCGCGCGTCATCGTCGAAGGCGAAGTGCGCTTCGATTTCGAAATCACGTTGCTCACGGTGCGCCATGCGGGCGGCACGTCGTTCTGCGATCCCATCGGCCATGTGCAGGTCGACGGTGACTACGTGGAGTCATGGCAACCGCAGGCGATGTCGGCGAAGGCGCTCGAGACTTCGCGCGCCATCGCGGGCAAGGTCACGGACGCGCTGGGCGGGTACGGCATCTTCGGCGTGGAGTTGTTCATCCAGGGTGACGAGGTCTGGTTCTCGGAAGTCAGCCCGCGGCCGCACGACACGGGCCTGGTCACGCTGGTCAGCCAGCATCTGAGCGAGTTCGCGCTGCATGCGCGAGCGATCCTGGGGTTGCCGGTGGATACGAGTCTGCGCACGCCCGGTGCGAGCGCGGTGATCTACGGCGGGATGGATGCGAAGGGCATCGCGTTCGAGGGTGTTGACGAGGCGTTGAAGGTTCCGGGCGCTGACATCCGCCTGTTCGGCAAGCCCGAAGCGTTCAAGAAGCGGCGCATGGGCGTGGCGCTGGCGCGGGCGAGTGATACTGGCACCGCGCGCGAGCTGGCCAAGCGCGCGGCTGCGCTGGTGAACCCGGTCGCCGCGGGCTAGAAGAGATACCTACCATCCAGACGGCGCAGATGGATGTCGTGACGTTCCCGCTGGAACGGCGTTGCCTTGCGCGATTGGCGAGCGGCGCAGCGCCTCCTTCATGATCGCCGCCAGCCGTTCGCCGGCGCTGCCGTCTTCATCCAGCTTCGGATTGTAGATAGCCACCTCGATGCCTACCGCGCGCCCACTGGCCAGCGCGGCCCGCAACACGGCGAGAAGTTCTCCCGGCGTCAACCCGCCCGGCACCCGGAAGTCCACCGCGGGCATGGTCGCGTCGTCGAGGCAGTCCGCATCCACGTGGATGAAAAAACCCTCGAGCTCCGGCCGCGTGAGATGCGCCACCGCCCTCTGCGCGGCGGCCTCCACGCCCAGCGAGCGCACGAGCGGCAGATCGATCGCCTCCAGCGTCGGGGGAAGTGGCTGGCTGCCGAACTCGCGCTGATCCTCATGATCCCGAAACGCGAACGCCACCACGTCCTCATCGCGCACCAACGGCCTGCGCCCTTCGATGTTGGTCAGCTTGTCCGGCCCGTGACCCGTGACCCACGCCAGATCCATTGACGCGCCTTCGCCATTGGGCTCCGCCTCGGGCTGGAAGAAGTCGGCATTGCCATCGATGAACAGCAGTCCGAAACGGCCGCGCCGGCGCAACGCCAGCATGGACCCGAGCAGGATGGTGCAGTCGCCACCGAGGATCACTGGAAACTCGCGTCGGCCCAGGATGACCTCTACCGCGTCGGCAAGCTTGGGCGACCAATTGACGATGGCGTCGGCGTTCAGCACAGTGGATTGCGGATCGCGTTCACCAGGCCTGGTGGGCACGGCGACACGACCCGCCCGCCGCGCGCGAATGTCATCCGCCAGGCCAAGCTGGAGCAGCCGATCGGGTAGTTTCTGCACTCCATCAGATCGCAGACCGAGTGTGGAGGGCGCTTCGAGTAAGGCGTAGTTCGGTGACATGTCTCGAAGTTTTCACGCGCGTGAGGCGGGGCTCTCCCAGCGCATCACCCGGCACGCTGTCGGCATAATCCACGCCGTGACCTGTTGGGCGCGTGCGGATGTAGTCAGCGGCATGGACTACCGTCAGTGCCGATTCCGAGCCCTTCTACTAGAATTTCCCCATGCTGAAACGCCAGATTGCCACCCTGTTCCTGGTCTGCGGGCTACTGGGCTCGTTCACCTTGTGGACCACTGCCTGCGCCCAACGGACCGAAGCGGCGCCACGTCCGATCACGCCCCGCGGCGCACTCACGGCCGAGGAGCAATCGAACATCGAAGTGTTCGATACCTGGAAAGGCTCCGTCGTCTACATCTCCACCAGCAACCGCGTGGTGGATTTCTGGACGCGCGACGTGCACAGCGTGCCGAGTGGTACCGGTTCCGG
>JAQSWD010000011.1 GCA_029266835.1 Steroidobacteraceae bacterium | reverse complement strand
CTGATCGGCCAGTGGGCATGCACGCGTTCGCGAGCAAACCTCATCGCCACTATTCGCCCGATTTGCGTCCGGAGAAATCACCATCGCCAGCCAGTCCCTGCGCACACTGGCTCCGGAGGTGCACATGTTCGATTGGAACTACTGGCTGCAGATCTTCTCCGCGCGCGCAGGTAATTTGGGCTTCCATCGCCCCGAGCGGGACGACTGGCTGACCGATGAGGAACATCGGCGCATCGCGGCCTCCATCGCCACGTTTCAGCTGGGCGAGCAATCCGAAGGGCGCACACTGCTGAGATTCGCGGAGAAGTTCGCCGCGGACCACGACCTGCCCGAATTGCCAGCCGTCACCGCGCTGTTCATAAAAGAGGAACAGCACCATGCCGCGCAGCTCAAATCGTACATGCTGGCCAACGGCATACCGCTCAAGAGCCGCAGCTGGACGGATTCCGTTTTCCGCGTGTTACGCAAGCTTGCGGGATTCGAAGCGGCCGTCACCGTGCTGGTCACCGCCGAGATGATCGGTTTCGTCTACTACCGCGCGCTGGCGCGGGCCACCGGTTCACGTTGCCTGAAGACCATCTGCCGTGCCATGTGCGCTGACGAATCGTTGCACCTGCGATATGAGACGCAGCTCCTCATGACGCTGCGCGGCGATCGCAACCCGATGCTCCGCCGACTCGTGGAGTTCATGCATCGCACGCTCGTAACCGTCTCGGCGTTGGCTGTCTTCCACGACCATCGCCCGGTGCTCAGACAGGCGGGCTACGACTTGTGGTCGTTCGTGCGCGACTGCCGGGCTACCTACCGCATGGTCATGCGTGTCGGTGTTTATCGCCCGCGCGCGAGGGACTCCGCCAACCACCTGAGTGGCTGACAAAAAAAAGGCGGGCCTTTCGGCCCGCCCTGACTTCGTCATCACTCAACCCTTCACGCACACCACCTGCTTCAGGGTATACGCGATCTCCACGAGATCGCGCTGCGCCGCCATGACCGCGTCGATGTCCTTGTACGCGGCCGGCGTTTCGTCGATGACGTCCTTGTCCTTGCGACACTCGACGCCTTCGGTCGCGGCGATGTGATCCTCGACCGTGAAGCGCTTCTGCGCCGCGGTACGCGACATCACGCGGCCCGCGCCGTGGCTGCAACTTTCGAAGCTCTCGGGGTTGCCGAGCCCGCGCACGATGTACGAACGCGCGCCCATCGACCCCGGGATGATGCCGAGCTCGCCCTTCTTCGCGCTCACCGCGCCCTTGCGGGTCACGATGAGGTCCTCTCCGAAGTGCCTCTCATGCGTGCAGTAGTTGTGGTGGCAGTTCACGGCCACCTCACCCAGCTGGAAGGGCCGCAGCTCTTCCCGCATCACACGCAGCACCGCATCCATCATCGCGCGGCGGTTCTCGGCTGCGTAGTCCTGGGCCCAGGTCATGGCCTCGACGTAATCGTCGAAGTGATCCGTACCCTCGACCAGGTAGGCGAGATCGCGATCGGGCAGGTTGATGAAATGCTTCATCATGTCCTTGCGCGCCAGCTCGATGAAGAGCTGGCCGATCATGTTGCCGATGCCACGCGAACCCGAGTGCAACATCACCCACACGGATCGCGAGGTGTCGAGACAGACTTCGATGAAGTGGTTGCCGCCACCGAGCGTGCCCAACTGCTTGTGCGGTTCCTTGTTCCTCAGGCGCGGATACTTCGCGACGATGGCTGCATGACGCGCTGCGAGCGCCTTCCACCGCGTCGCCACCGAATCCGGCGCGTTGCCCCAGGAGCCGCGGTCGTAGCGTCCACGCACTTTCGACGAGCCATGCGGCACTGCCCGTTCGATGCGCGAGCGCAGCGCCGCCAGTGACTCCGGCAGATCCTTGGCTGCCAAGGTGGTCTGCACGGCCATCATGCCGCAACCGATGTCGACGCCCACGGCGGCCGGAATGATGGCGCCCTGGGTGGCGATCACCGAACCCACCGTCGCGCCCTTGCCCACGTGCACGTCCGGCATCACGGCCAGGTGCGAATGCACGAAAGGCATGCGCGCGATGTTGGTCAGCTGCTCCTTGGCCTGTTCGTCGACGGGCACGCCCTGCGTCCACATCTTCACGTGGCGGCCGCCTTCCACGTTCATCGTTTCGTAGTTCTTTTCCATGTTGATTCTCTGCTCAAGAGTACTCGCCGGCGGACCGCCTTGGCCGCAAGGCCGGGGAGTCCGCCGGTTTTCCTACTGGGCCGCGCCCTTCGTGAGGCCCGGCACCAGGTTCTTCAATACGCCCTCGAGGCCGCCGTAGACGGTGAGCGAGCCCACCTTCTCCGTCACCTTTTCGAGCGTCTCCAGCTCCTTCAGACGCAGCAGCGTCGGGTTCTCTTCCATGAGTCGCGCGGTGTTCAGCAGCGAACGGGTCGCTGCCGTTTCCTCGCGGCGGCGGATCAGGTTGGCCTGCGCCACCTTCTCCGCCTCGACCACCTGGTTGAGGATGGTCTTCATCTCACCCGGAAGAATCACGTCCTTCACACCCACCGAACGCACCGCGAGACCGCTGCTTTCCAGCTTGCCCGCCGACGCCGCGACCTCGCGATCGAGCGCGCCCTTGTCGGTCAGCAATTCGTCCAGCGTGCGCGAACTCACCGCCTCCCGCAGGGCCAGCTGCAGTTCCTTGTAGACGTACTCGACGGCATTGCTGACCACCGAGCGCGCCTTCACCGCGTCCGTCACCTGCCATAGCGCGGTGAGGTTGAGACGCAGGCTGACCTTGTCGCGCGTCAGGATTTCCTGGCCCGCCACCTCCATGGTCTGCAGACGCATCTCGGCCAGTTCCACGCGCAGGTTGCGCTGGAACTTCCAGTACGCCGTCACACCGGGCTTCAGCACTTCGCGCAGCTCGCCATCCACGATCAGCAGGCCGACCGCCGTATCCGGCACTTCGGCCACACCGACGATGCTGGCAAGTCCGACGGTACCCAGCGCGCGCGTGAGGACTCGCGCCGTGTCCGCATCGAGCGCGTATTCCTTCGAGAGGTCACGCACTTCGACGCGTACCGTCACGGGACCACGCCAGTAGAGCTGGCGCGTACCCGGCGCGAGCACGCCGGTCAGGCGCTCGTTCTTGTAGACCAGGCCTGCCTCGCGATCGCCAAGTTCCACGATCTGCACGTACGGCTCCAGCAAGCCCCGCTTCTCCGCCACCAGCAGGTCGGCGCGCGGCAAGTCCGCTTCCGGCTTGCCCACGTCATACACCTGCACCGCCAGACCGCGGCCCACCAGCCAGTACTTGCCTGGCGCGAGCACGCGCTCCAGGTCGCGATCGCGATACACCAGCGCGCGTTCGTACAGCGCCACCTTCACCCGCTTCAACATCCACATCATCGTCTCCTCACTTCCACCCCGGCCCGTGGGCCCCATTGCCCACGGGCACTCCGAAAAGGTCGGAGTGATACCCACACCTCGAGCGCGGGACGCGCCTTGCGCGCGGCCGTCGGCGAAGTCAGCGTCGGAATCGTCGCGCGTCCTTTCCGCGACGCGTACTTCCTCCGAAACATTCCACGCTCCCGACCGCGCACGCCGCGCGCCTCACGGCGCCGGACGTGCCGCCATCCGCGCGAGGGCCGCGGACCGCCAGGTCACTCCGATGCGGGACTCGCGTCCCGCCAGCTACTTTCAGTACTTGCTTGGAACAAGGCGCGGGATTCGAACCCGCGACAGGGAGATTTCAAATCTCCTGCTCTACCCGTCTGAGCTAGCCTGTTGCGATCACTGCCCCGCTACATCGCGGTACGCGCGTTCACAGCGTGAGGCGCGCCAGCCGGCCATTCGAAACCGGACCGCTGCGAAATTTCGGGACAAAGACCTCCTGACGGCGCGCCGCTCGCGCAACGCACCGAATTCATCGCGCCAAACGGCGCATTTCCTGGGGCCTGAAAAGCTGAAGGCCCCGGTCAGCGACAGCCGACCGGGGCCTCTATTGGGTCTCGGAAAGCTGCCTGAACGCCGCTCTCCGGAAACACGAAGAGCTAGTTCAATTCGTAATCACGTTCGTCGCTGAGCGCGCACGCGGACGCGCCGGGCCGATTCGACAGAATCGGGCACCGCGGCAGCGCGGTCGCTTCGCGAACGAAGTGGAATTGGTAGTTAGGATGCATAGGGGCGCGCATTCTAGGCGTGAATCGCGGCCTGTCAAGAGCGAAGGCGGCAAATATTCCGGATACTCAGTGGCGCCACTTGATGAAGACGCCGAAACCATCGCTGCCATCCGCGGTGTAGGCGGAGACTCCAGCCGCCCAGCTGCCCGAGAAGAACCTCTCGGCGCGCACCTCCAGCCGGTCCGGGCCATCCTGGTAGCCGGCGCCAACGCTGGTCGAGTCATCGAGGAAGTAATCGAAGTCGACGCCTATCGACGTGTCTCCCTCGTCGGGGTCGACGATGCTCACGCTGCCCGCGTAGAAGTGCGAGTTCGGCAGCCTGCCGACATGGCGCGCCCTGAGGTTGGGGTCATAACCACCCTCACCGAGGTCCGTGGTGATCAGCAAGCCGTCGATGGGCGCGATGCCGAGCGTGCCGAACCACTGGGTGAAGTGATCCGTCAGGCGAGTGGTGGAATTGAGCGCAATCACCTGCTCGCTGCGTGACACGCCCGCGCCCGCGAACAACATGGTGCCGGGGAAGTAATAGCCGATGCTCGCCGCCTGCGCATCCAGGTGTGTATCGAACAGTTCGAACCGCGCGGCGATGGCGCCAACGTAGCTCGCACGCCCGAGAAAAGCCGCCTCGGACAGCGGCACGCCATCCGTCGCCACCGGGGCGAAGTACCAGGTGCCTGACAGCGAGAGTACTTCCGGGTCACCCACCGGGACGTCGAATTCTGGCATGTCGCGGGTGAAGGAAGCCCGCGCCTCGAAGCGATAGTCATCGGCCAGAGTGGCGGCCGGAGCGAGGGCCAGCAGCAGCACCAGGGTGCGTAGTTTGATCATTTGGACGTCCAGTAGTTTGTTGATCGTGCGCGCGGAGGCACGCGGCCGGATCATAACGCACGGGACGAGTAGTTTGGTTCCCGGCTGGCGCGCCGGTGACGCACGTGCCGCCTGGTATCACCGGGCGATACGCCCGGGGGCAGCTAGCCGAAGTTGATCTTCGCTTCCAGGTTCGAGCGCGAATCGGCGTTGGTCAACGCCTCCTCGAGCTCGATGCGGTTCTGCTTGTAGAGATTCAGCAGCGCCACGTCGAAGCTCTGCACGCCACGTTCTGAGCTGGCGACGATCGCTTCCTTGATCGCCGAGACGTCGCCCCTCTTCACGAGTTCGGTGACGTAGGGCGTGTTCAGCATGACTTCGATGGCCGCGATGCGCTTGCCGTCCTTGCCCACCACCAGCCGCTGCGAAAGGATGGCGCGCAGGTACTGCGACAGGTCGAGGAAGACCTGCTTGTGCTGGTCCTGCGGAAACATGTTGATGATGCGATCCAGCGTTTCAGCGCTGTTGTTCGCATGCAGGGTCGAGAGAACCAGGTGGCCCGTGCCGGAAAGGTTGATCGCCGCCTCCATCGTCTCCTTGTCGCGGATTTCGCCGATCAGGATGACGTCGGGAGCCGCGCGCATCACGCCGCGCAGGGCGCGCGCGAACGACTTGGTGTCGAGGCCCACCTCGCGCTGGTTCACGATCGAGCGCTTGTTGGTGTGCAGGAATTCGATCGGGTCCTCGATGGTCACGATGTGATCCGAGGAAACCTCGTTGCGATGGTTGATCATCGCCGCGATCGAAGTCGATTTGCCCGAACCCGTGGCGCCCACCATCAGGATGAGCCCGCGCTTCATCATGATGAGGTCCTTGAACATGTCGGGCAGGCCCAGTGCGTCCAGCTTGGGCATGTCGGCGCTGATGTAGCGCAACACCATCGCGGGGTAACCGCGCTGGTAGAAGACGTTCACGCGGAATCGGCCGAGGCCGGGCTCGGAGATCGCGAAGTCGATCTCCAGTTCGCGCTTGAAATGCTCGAGCTGGTCCGGCGTCATGAGGCCATACGAGGCCTGGCGGACGGTCTCGGGCGTGAGCACC
The DNA here is from genome assembly GCA_029266835.1 of Steroidobacteraceae bacterium. GTDB lineage: Bacteria > Pseudomonadota > Gammaproteobacteria > Steroidobacterales > Steroidobacteraceae > CADEED01. The sequence goes on along the minus strand of JAQSWD010000011.1, from coordinate 51,013 downwards.
TGCTTGTTGATCGGGATGATGGCGCCTTCGATCTTCACCTTGATGGGCGAATTCGAAGTGAAGAAAAGATCGGAAGCCTTGCGCTCGACCATCAGCTTGAACAGCGGCCGGGTGTTGAGCACCATCGGGGCGCCATTTGCCGGTTCCTTGACTTCAATCGTATCGACGAACTGTTCGTTCACTTTCGGCATATCCGCGATTTGGTTCCGGCCAGGAGAGAAGTCAGAACGAGCGACCCTGTTGCTCTTCGTCGACCATGCTCAGCGTTCCGCCGTCGTCGAGGTTCTTCACTTCGCGCTTGCTCTCGAGCTTGATCTTGAGCCGCAACTCGTTCTTGGAATCCGCGTTGCGCAATGCGTCTTCGTAGGAAATGAAGCCGGTCTCGTACAGGTCGTAGAGCGCCTGGTCGAAGGTCTTCATGCCGATGCGCGTCGAACGCGACATGACTTCCTTGATCTCCTGGACCTTGCCCTTGAAGATCAGGTCCTGGATCAGGGGCGAATTCAGCATGATCTCCATGGCCGCGATGCGGCCGGAGCCGGACTCGCGCGGAATCAGGCGCTGCGACACCAGCGCGCGGATGTTCAGCGAGAGATCCATGAGCAGCTGTTCGCGCCGCTCATCGGGGAAGAAGTTGATGATGCGGTCCAGCGCCTGGTTCGAGCTGTTGGCGTGCAGCGTGGCCAGCACCAGGTGGCCGGTCTCGGCGAACTGGATGCCGTACTCCATGGTCTCGCGGTCGCGGATTTCGCCGATCAGGATGACGTCGGGCGCCTGGCGCAGCGTGTTCTTCAGCGCGGCATGCCAGTTCTCGGTGTCCACGCCCACTTCGCGGTGCGTGATCACGCAGCCCTTGTGCTGGTGAACGTACTCCACCGGGTCTTCGATCGTCACGATGTGGCCGCGGGTTTTCTCGTTGCGATAACCCACCATCGCGGCCAGCGACGTGGACTTACCCGAACCCGTGCCGCCCACCATGATCACGAGCCCGCGCTTGGACAGCACGACTTCCTTGAGCACCGGGGGCAATTCCAGCTCTTCGAGCGTGGGAATCTTGGAATTGATCAGGCGGATGACGCAGCCGGTGTTGCCCTGCTGCACGAAGGTGTTCACGCGGAAACGGCCGATGCCCGGAGGCGCGATCGCGAAGTTGCATTCCTTCGTCGCGTCGAATTCCTTGGTCTGGCGGTCGTTCATGATGGCGCGCACCAGCACGGCGGACTGCTCCGCGGTGAGCGCGCGCTCGGACTGTGGCCGGACCTCGCCATCGATCTTGATCGCCGGGGGAAAACCCGCGGTGATGAACAGGTCGGAAGCCTTCTTGTCCACCACGCGACGCAGGAGATCCTGCATCAGCTTTATTCCTTGTTCGCGATCCATGACCCTGGCTCCTTACAAACTGTCTTTGTTGGCGGCTTTGTAACGAGCTTCTTCCTTGCTCACGACACCCTTGGTCACGAGATCGGCAAGGCACTGGTCCAGCGTCTGCATGCCCGCCTGCGCGCCGGTCTGGATGGCCGAATACATCTGCGCGATCTTGCCTTCGCGGATCAGGTTCCGGATGGCCGGCGTGCCGATCATGATTTCGTGAGCGGCGATGCGGCCGCCGCCATTGCGCTTGAGCAAAGTCTGCGAAATCACGGCCCGCAGCGATTCGGACAACATCGCGCGCACCATTTCCTTTTCCTGGGCGGGGAACACGTCGACCACGCGGTCAATGGTCTTGGCGGCCGACGAAGTGTGCAGCGTGCCGAACACCAGGTGTCCGGTTTCCGCGGCGGTGAGCGCCAGGCGGATGGTCTCGAGGTCGCGCATTTCGCCGACCAGCACCACGTCCGGGTCTTCGCGCAGCGCCGAGCGCAGCGCTTCGGAGAAGCCCAGCGTGTCACGGTGCACTTCGCGCTGGTTCACGAGGCAGCGTTTGCTCTCGTGCACGAATTCGATGGGGTCCTCGATCGTGATGATGTGATCGGGACGGTTGTCATTACAGTGGTTCACCATGCCCGCGAGCGTGGTGGACTTGCCCGAGCCCGTGGGCCCGGTGACCAGCACCAGGCCGCGCGGCAGCATGCACAGGTCGCGGAAGATCTTGGGCGCGGCCAGGTCGTCCAGCGAGATGATGGTGGACGGGATGTTGCGGAACACGGCGCCGGCGCCGCGGTTCTGGTTGAAGGCGTTGACGCGGAAGCGCGCCAGCTTCGGAATCTCGAACGAAAAGTCGGTCTCGAAGAACTCTTCGTAAGCCTTGCGCTGCTTGTCGTTCATGATGTCGTACACCATGCCGTGCACCTCTTTATGAGAGAGCGCGGGCATGTTGATACGTTTCATGTCGCCATCCACCCGGATCATGGGTGGCACACCGGCGGACAGGTGCAAGTCCGAGGCGTTATTCTTTACGGCGAAAGCGAGGAGCTGGGCGACGTCGACGGCCATGCGGTGTCCCTTGATAAGCGCCGTTCAGTATAGACCCGGGTATCACTGACCAATATGTTATCCCGTCCGCAGAATTACTCTGAGAGCGTCAGGAGCACTCTCGATCACATCGCCGAGGCTTGCCGGGCCGCGGGTCGAAGTGTCGATTCCGTCACGCTTCTGGCCGTTTCCAAGGGTCAAAGCGCCGCAGCAATTGACGCCGCCGCATCCGCGGGTGCCGAGAATTTCGGCGAGAATTTCCTGCAGGAAAGCCTGCCCAAGATGGAGGCGCTGACCGGCCGCGAACTCACCTGGCATTTCATCGGCCGGCTGCAGGCTAACAAGACTCGCCCCGTGGCCGAGAATTTCCAGTGGGTTCACGGCGTGGACCGTCTCAAGATCGCAGAGCGCCTGTCGGCCCAGCGGCCCTTCCATGCCCCACCGTTGAACCTGTGCCTGCAGCTCAACGTGGGCGGCGAAGCGAGCAAGGGCGGCGTTCCGGCCACGGAGATGCACGCGCTGGCCACGGCCGTGCGCGAATTGCCATCCATCCGGCTGCGCGGGCTCATGTGCATGCCCCCGGCGGAATCGGATACCGCGCGCCAGCGCGCCTGGTTCCGCGAAGCGCGCCAGCTATTCGATTACCTCAATGAACGCGGGCTGGGCCTGGACACGCTCTCCATGGGCACATCGGCCGACTACCCGTCGGCCATTGCCGAAGGCGCGACCATCGTGCGCATCGGGACGGCCATCTTCGGACCACGCGGCTAGAATCGAATTCAAATGAACATGGACATCACTGCGGCATTCATCGGTGGCGGGAACATGGGCGGGGCGCTGATTCGCGGCCTCGTCGCGCGCGGACTTCCCGCGCGGAAGATCAGCGTGGGCGAAGCGCACCAGGCTCGGCGCATTGCGTTGGCGGACGAGCTCGGCGTGCATGTCACGGCCGACAACCGCGAAGCCGTGCAAGGCGCCGACGTGGTCGTGCTGGCCGTCAAACCACAGGATATGGCGGGCACGGTGCAGCCACTGGCCGATGTGTTCGCGCAACGCCCGCCGTTGGTGCTGTCCATCGCCGCCGGCATTCGCGTCGCCGACATCGAGAACTGGTGCGGGCCCGGCGTCGCCGTGGTGCGCGCCATGCCGAATCGTCCTGCCCTGAACAACGCCGGCGCCACGGGCATGTTCGCGCCGGGGTCGCTGAGTGAAGAACAACGCAAACTTGCCGCCCAGGTGATGGGCGCCGTGGGCACCACCGTGTGGGTGACGGAGGAAGACCACATCGACGTGGTGACTGCGTTGTCCGGCAGCGGGCCGGCTTATTTCTTCCTGGTCGCGGAACTCATGACGGACGCCGCGGTGAACCTGGGTCTCGATCGCGCCAGTGCGCGCGAACTGGCCATCCAGACCCTGTACGGCTCCGGACTCATGGCGCGCGCCAGCGACGGCGACCTGTTGCGTCTGCGCGCGGAAGTCACATCCAAGGGCGGCACCACCGAAGCCGCGGTGCGCGCGTTCGATGCCGCGAATCTGCGTGGTATCGTCGCTGCCGCTCTCGATGCCGCGACGGATCGCGGCCGCGAGATGGCCCAGGCCTTCGGAGACAAAGCCCGCAAATGAACGCCCTGTATTTCCTCGTCGACACGCTGCTGACGCTGTACCTGTACGTGCTGATCCTGCGTTTCATCATGCAGCTCACGCGAGCGGATTTCCGCAACCAGGTGGCGCACGCGGTGCTGATTGCGACCAATCCCATCGTCATGCCCCTGCGCAAGATATTCCCGCCCGTGGGCAAGGTGGATAGTGCCTCGGTGTTGGCCATCATCCTGATGGCGGCGATCACCGTCGGCGCGCTGACGTTCATCAGGGCCGGCGTCGTGCTGGACCCGATCTCGTGGCTCGTGGCCACCGCGCTCCTGCTGGTGCGCTCATTCATCATGTTCTTCATGGGCGCGATTTTCATCTACGCGCTGCTCTCCTGGGTGGTGCCCGCGGGTTACAACCCGGTGATGGCGTTGCTCGGCACCATTGTCGAGCCTGTCTTGCGGCCGTTTCGCCGACTGATTCCGCCGATCGGTGCGCTCGACCTGTCGGCGTTGTGGGCGCTGCTCGCGCTCGGCGTGTTGCTGCGCCTGTTGCATCTCGCTTAGTAACAAACACTTAAGAGACAGTTGCGACGTCGCATCGCAAGCCATTTTCCCGAGTGAATGGCGAAGATTCATACAGCGTGCGCGATGATTCTTCATGCGACGCGAATGCGCGACATTGGTGACGTGTGCGCGCGACCCTAGAAAACAAGGCATTTGCGCGTACCCATGAAACGAAAAATGCTTGCGCACCGATATGCGTGTGATATGTTGCGCGCCGAATAGCTCGCTTGCGGAACATTTTTTCCGCGGCATTTTTACGAGGAGTCGAGTAATGGCAAAGAAAGGTGGCGCACCGACGAAGTCGGAGATCGTGGCCCAGATCACCAAGGACACCGACCTGTCGCGCAAGCAAGTTGCCGCGGTGTTCGATTCGCTGAACGGCCAGATCAAGAAGAGCCTGCGCAGCGGCGGTCTGTTCACGCTGCCCGGCCTGCTCAAGCTGAAGGTCGTGAAGAAGCCCGCCACGAAGGCGCGCGAAGGCATCAACCCCTTCACGAAGGAAAAGATGGTGTTCAAGGCGAAGCCGGCCTCGAAGAAGGTCCGTGCGCTGCCGCTGAAGGCCCTCAAGGCTTTCGTGAACTGATAAGGGTCTGATGTGCCCCTGCGTCGCGCGTGCCACGACGCGTGATGCAACAGAAGCCTCGATTCCTGCCGGAGTCGGGGCTTCTGCGTTTCTGTCCTTTGTTTTGTGGAAGGCGGCGATCAGCCGCCCAGGAAGCCGGTCAGCAGGGGTTTGAGTTCGTGCAGCCTTCCATGGAAGAAATGGCCAGCGCCGGCGAGCACGTGCAAGCGAGGCTGGCGAGGCTGCGCCGCTGCCCAGCTCAGCACCGCATCAGGCGGCACCACGTCGTCGGCGTCGCCCTGCGCGAGCATCCACTCGCAGTCGGGGCTGTCGACGTCGCCCAGCTCATAACCCACCACCGGCGGCGCGATTGCAATGAGCTTCTCCGGCGCCACTTGCCGGGCGGCCCGCAGCGACACGAAGGCGCCGAAGGAAAAGCCGCCTAACCACAAAGCGGCGCCTGGAAAGCGTCGCCGGCCTTCCTCGACCACCGCCGCGAGATCATCGGCCTCGCCCCGCCCGCGATCGAATGCGCCCCCGCTGGCGCCCACACCGCGGAAATTGAAGCGGAAGGCGGGCGCGCCACACTCGACCATGGCGCGCGCCAGCGTGTGCGTCACCTTGTTGTCCATGGTGCCGCCCTTGAGCGAATGCGGGTGACAGGCGACGCCGAACACACGCGGAGACTCCGAACCATCGGGAAACTCGAGTCTCGCCTCGATCTGGCCTGCCGGCCCCGCGAGGGTGAGGACTTCCCGGCGCATCAGGGCGCCTTGTAGACCTTGTCGTCCTTCATGACGAACACCACGCGCTCCATGACTGTGATGTCGTCGAGCGGATTACCAGGCACGCCGACGAGTTCACCCAGCTTGCCGACGGCAATGCTGCCCACCTGATCGTCCAGCCCGAGAAACTTCGCAGGCGCGCTGGTGGCGACGCGGATGCTCTCCATGGGCGGCATGCCGGCATCGACCATGAGCTTGAACTCGCGCGCATTGTCGCCGTGCCTGCTGACGCCGGTATCGGTGCCGAACAGGATCTTCACGCCGGCCTTGTAGGCTTTCGCAAAAGTGCCCTGGATCTGCGGCCCCACGGCCAATGCCTTGGGACGCACCAATACGGGGAAGTAGTTCGGATCCTGCGCCTGGCGGTACACCCATTCACCGGCGGAAATCGTGGGCACATAGAACGCGCCGCGTTCCTTCATGAGCTTGATGCCCTCGTCGTCCAGGAAGGTGCCGTGCTCGATGGAATCGACACCGCCACGCACCGCGCGCTTGATGCCCTCGGCGCCATGCGCGTGCGCTGCCACGCGGAAGCCATAGTCACGCGCGGTCTGCACCACGGCGCGAACCTCTTCTTCGGTGAACTGCGGGTTTGAGCCATTCTTCGCGATGGACAGCACGCCGCCCGTCGCCGTGATCTTGATGGTGTCCGAACCATCCTTGTAGCGCTGCCGCACCGCCTTGCGCGCGTCCTCGATGCTGTTGACCACGCCTTCGGCGGGGCCCGGATCCGCCTGGAACTTGCGCGCCCAGCCATTGGTCGGGTCCGCGTGGCCGCCCGTGGTGGCGATGGATTTGCCCGCCGCAACGATGCGCGGCCCGGGCACCTTGCCCGCGTTGATGGCATTGCGAAGCGAAATCGATGCCCGGTACTCGTCGCCGAGATCGCGCACGGTAGTGAAACCGGCCATCAGGGTGCGCTCGGCGAATACCACGCCATTGATGGCGGCGTCGCCCTCGTTGTTCTTGAAGCGGTCGATCTCGGAGGTCTTGCTGTACTCGCTGGTGAGATGCACATGCATGTCGAACAGGCCAGGCAGCAGCGTGCCATTCCTGAGGTCGATGACGCGATCGCCGGCGGCGGCGGTCCTGAATCCATTTTCGATGGCGGCGATCTTTCCGCCCTCGACCACCACGGTCTGGTTGGTGGCGACCTTGTCGGAGACTCCATCGATCACGCGCCCGGCATGAATCAGCGTGGCCGCCTGCGCGAGGCCGCTGACCAGCAGGAAGGCGGGAATCAGCCGCGCCTTCATCCGCCGGGACGCCATCAACGGATCTCCACCAGCTCCACGTCGAACACCAGCGTGGCACCCGGCGGGATCAGGCCCTGCCCCGCACCGCGCGCGCCGTAGCCCATGTCAGGCGGAATCACCAGGTTGCGCTTGCCGCCGACCTTCATGCCCACGACGCCCTGGTCCCAGCCCGAAATCACGTGGCCTGCACCGAGCTGGAACTCGAAGGGTTCGCCGCCCACGGAACTGTCGAACTGCTTGCCCTTGTTGCCGGCAGCGCCGGCTTCGTACAACCAGCCCGTGTAATGCACGAGCGCGGTCTGGCCGGATTTGATTTCCGCGCCGGCGCCCGGCGTGAGGTCGGTTTTCTGCAAGGGCATGGCGGGAGCTCCTGTGTCTGGTGTGGCCGCGGCGGGAGTGTCCGCCGCGGTCGCGGCGGCCGGAGCGGTCTCGGCCGCTGGCGTTTCCGCGGGCTTGTCGCGCTGGCCGCAGGCGGCCATCGTCAACGAGGCGCAAGCAATCACAAACAAGCGGGCCTGCATCGCGTCACTCCGGAATGTCGGGGGCCCGCATTATTGCAGACATCCTCCGCCACGCGTCAGACCAGCTTGTGGGCCTTGAGGTATTTCTCGAGGTCGCGGTAGGAGTCGTCCCCGCCCGCGTATTTCACCAGGTTGCGCGCCGTGCGCAGCCAGTCGCGCGTGGAAGGCGTGAGGTCTTCCGCCGCGCGCACCAGGTCTTCCTGGCTGATCTCGCGTTCGCGGCGGGTCTCCATGTATTCGCCCAGCACGTATTCCTTGGCGCGCTCGACCAGTGCATCCACGTCCGCACCCGAATATTGGTCGGTGACCCGCGCGATCGCCGCGACGTCGACGTCGCCATGCGGCACGCTCTCCAGCGCCAGTTCGATGATGCGGGCGCGCGCCGCGGCATCGGGCGGCGGCACGAACACCTGGCGCGCGAAGCGTCCGGGACGTTTCATCGCCGGGTCCACGTCCCAGGGCATGTTGGTGGCCGCGAGGATCAGCACCTGGTCATTGGCCTTCTCGAAGCCGTCGAGCTGCGCCAGGAATTCGTTGACGATCTTGCGGCTGGTGTCCGAGCTGGCCTTGGAGCGCGAAAAAGCCAGCGCATCGAGTTCGTCGAAGAACATCACGCAGGGTTTCTGCGATCGCGCCTTCTCGAACATCAACGCGAGGTTGCGTTCGCTCTCGCCCAGCCAGGCCGTGAGGATCTCCGAGATGCCGATGGACAGGAAACTGGCGTTGCATTCGTTCGCGACCGCGCGCGCCAGCATGGTCTTTCCGCAACCCGGCGGGCCGTATAGCAGGATGCCGCCGCCGGCCTTCTTGCGGAACTTCGCGAACAGACCCGGGTTCACGAAAGGCTCGATGATCTGCAACCGGATGGACTTCTTGAGGTCATCCATGCCGGCGATGTGCACGAACCGGGTTTTCTCGGCCACGGCCGAGGGACGCGCGATGGACACGACTTCAGCCGTGCGCGCGCCCTGCACCACCGAAAGTTTCACCGGCTCGCGCGCGGGCGGAGGCGGTGGCGCGCGAAGTCTTTCGAAGTCCGCGATCTCGGGCGACGCGCCCAGCTTGCGCGCCAGGTCGTATTGCTCGAGGGCCGAGGTTTCTTCTCCCGCCTCGAGCAGCAGGCGCGCGTAGTCGATACGCGCGACGCCGTTCATCGGGTCGCGCAACAATTGGGCCTGGAGCGCGGCCAGCCTGGGGTCGTCGGTACTCACAGGATCTTGCGTATCAGCGAGGGCCATACCCAGCTGTAGATGGCGTAGCCCACCCAGACCATCGCCGCAGGGAAGGCGTACTCGGGCGCCACCTTGTCGAGCACGCGAAACGTGACCACGGCGCCTATCCACATGCCGATCGAAGCGCCCCAACCCCATTTCTGCAGCGGCCACAGCGGCTTCATGCTCCAGTGATTCTGGATGCGCAGCTCCCGCACCAGCTCCACCAGGTTTTCATTGGCCGGGTCGGCGCGCATCGCGCCCTGGGCGACGCGATGCGCCTCGCTGACGCGCCCTGAATTCAGCAGGGCCATGACCAGCGCATGAACCGAGCTGAGAGACTCCGGGTGCGCGACCAGCAATTTCTCCAGCCCCTGTTTGGATGAGCCGCCGCGCACGGTCTCGCACAGCGCTTGCGCCAGCAGGCACTCACGATCCTCGGGGTCGTAGCGCAGGCCTTCGCGCGCCAGGCGCTCGGCCTTCTCGAGGTTCAGGGTGCGCAGCATGAGCCGCGCGTACCGGCCATAGAGGTTCGCGCTTTCCGGGTAATCGCGGATCAGGCCGATGATCAGACCTTCCGCGTCCGCCAGCGCACCGCGTTCGATCAGCAGATCCGCCAGGAGCTGCCGTGCCGGCGCGTGATCCGGGTTGCTCACCAGCAGCCGGCGCACCGTGGATTCGGCCTCTTCGTTGTGGTCGTCGATCCAGTCGACCTGCGCGCTGTGGAACAGCAGGTCCGGGTCCTGGGGAAACTGCGTCAGCGCTTCCTTGAGTACGCGGCGGGCGTCGTTGAGACGGCGCCGCTCGATGAAGTAGTAAGCCTGTTCGGCATACGTGGCGGCGTTTGCGGGCTGGTCGTCCATTGTTCAGTTCCCTCGGGCCATCCACGCGGCGAAGGAGCCATTGGCGAGCAGACCGACCACCACCGCGGCGATTCCGGGCGCCCAACCGGAAAGGGAATCGACGCCGGAGACCTGCGCGGCCCGGTAGTGCTGGCGATGCAATAGATAGATAGCCGCGAAGCAGGCCAGGCCCAGCAGGCGCACCGCGAGCTGCGTGGCGCGCGTGACCCTGTCGCCCATGAGATCGGCCAGCGACGCCACCCAGCCCTGACGGTGCGCGACCAGCCACAGCAGGAAGCTGCCCGCGACCAGCGCGACGATGGTCGGCAGATCCTGTCTGAGCCTGCCGAGCCGGTGGCTGTTGGCGAGGCCGTAGACACCCGCGGCGGCGGGGCCCGCGAAGAACGCGGACAGGAAAAACCCCGTGGAGTTGTAGAGCGCGGGTGAATTCGCCGTGTCCGACAGACTCGGGCGAAGCAGGTCTTCGTCAGCCAAGCCGCGCCCACAGTTGATTGAGACGTTGCACGAATGCCCCCGGATCCGGCAGTTGCGCGCCCTCGGCGAGCAAGGCCTGCTCATAGACTACCAGCGCCAGCTCCCGGAATTCGCCTTCGTCCGCCCGGCCCCCCAGATATTTCACCAGGTGGTGATCCGGATTGATCTCCAGCACCGGCTTGCCGGAGGGCGGGGCCTGGCCCGCGGCCTCCAGCACGCGGCGCAACGGCGCCGAGATATCGTGTTCGTCGGCCACCAGCACCGCGGCGGAATCCTTGAGCCGGTTGCTCACGCGCACTTCGGAAACGCGCTCGCCCAGGGCCTCGCGAACCCGCTTGAGCAGCGGCTCGCTCTGCTTGAGCTGGCTTTCGGATTTCTCCTTGTCAGCCGGGCTGGCGAGATCACCCAGCTCGAGATCGCCACGGGTCGCGTCCTTGAGCTTCTTGCCCTCGAATTCCTGGGCATGGTCCATGACCCAGGCGTCGATGCGACGGCCTAACAACAACACCTCGACGTTGCGCGCCTTCAGGCCCTCGATGGCCGGGTGGCTGCGCGCCGCGGCCAGGCTCTCGCCAACCACGTAGTAGATCTTGTCCTGGCCGGTCTGCATTCGGCCCACGTAGTCGGCCAGCGAGACGTCTTCGGCATCGCCTTCCGTCCTGGTCGATGAGAAACGAAGCAGGGGCAGCAGCTTGTCACGGTTGGCGTAGTCCTCGGCCAGGCCTTCCTTGAGCACGGCGCCGAATTCCTTCCAGAATCCGCGGTATTTTTCCGGCTCGTCCTTGGCGAGCTTGCCCAGCATGTCCAGCGCGCGCTTGGTCAATGCCGCGCGCATGGCTTCGACTTCATCATCGGCCTGCAGCAACTCGCGCGACACGTTCAGCGGCAGGTCGGCGGAATCCAGCACGCCCTTGACGAAGCGCAGGTACAGCGGCAGGAACTGTTCTGCATCGTCCATGATGAACACGCGCCGCACGTACAGCTTGAGGCCGCGTGCGCCGTCGCGCTGCCACAGGTCATAGGGAGCCGTGGACGGGATGTAGATGAGGCTGGTGTAGTCGCGCTTGCCCTCGACGCGGTTGTGCGACCAGGTGAGCGGTTCACCGGTGCCGTGCGACAGGCTCTTGAAGAACTCGACGTACTCCTCGTCCTTGATCTCGTTCTTCGGCCGTACCCACAGCGCCGTGCCGCGGTTGACCGCCTCGTATTCCAGCGTCGCCTCGCCTTCCTTGGGCATGCGCACCGGGAAAGCGATGTGGTCGGAATAGCGGCGCACCAGCGAACGCAGGCGCCAGCTGTCGAGGAACTCCTTCGCGTCGTCCTTGAGATGCAGCACGATGGTGGTGCCACGCTTTTCGAGCTCGACGGTTTCCACCGTGAACTGCCCGTCGGCGGCGGATTCCCACCGTACGCCTTCGCCCGCGGCCAAACCGGCGCGGCGCGAGAACACTTCGACCCTTTCGGCCACGATGAAGGCCGAGTAGAAGCCCACGCCGAACTGGCCGATGAGCTGGGAATCCTTCTGCTGGTCGCCGGAAAGCTTCTTGAAGAACTCGGCCGTGCCGGACCGGGCGATGGTGCCGAGATGCGAGATGGCGTCTTCACGGCTCATGCCGATGCCGTTGTCGCGGATGGTCAGGGTTTTCTTGTCCGCGTCGGCCTCGATCCAGATGGCCAGCTCGGTGTCGCCGGCCAGGAACTCGGGTCTGGACAGCGCTTCGAAGCGAAGCTTGTCATTGGCGTCGGAAGCGTTGGAGATCAGCTCACGCAGGAAGATTTCCCGGTGGCTGTACAGGGAATGGATCATGAGCCTCAGCAGCTCACGAACTTCCGCCTGGAATCCTAGGGTTTGTTTGGTCTGGGTTTCTGGGTTTGACATGGCGCCGGGAGGTTGCGGGCGCGCATGTCAGATTTCAAGTTCTACCGGCTTCGGCCAATGGTCCAGAGGGCCATCGCGGTGTTTTTCACGTAGTACCGGCTGGCACCCATGAAGTCGTCTATCTCGTCCCAGAGCAGCAGAAAGCGTTCCATGGGCGCGATCGTAGGAACAGGCTCGCCGCGTCGCTGTGTCAGGGGTCACAGTCACCCCGTGCCTTGGTTGCGCCTGTCAAGGCACGTCGCTAGTCTTTCGAGTGCGTCACGTTGAAGGCACATTCTGACAACTCGTTCGAAAGAGGCGAAGCCGGGTTATGCAACGCATCGTCGTACTCAACCCTAAAGGGGGCTCTGGCAAGACGACGCTCGCGATCAACCTCGCGGCGTATTTCGCGTGGCGTGGCGACAGCACCCTGCTCATAGACCGTGACCCGCAAGGTTCGGCGACGCGCTGGCTGCGCAAGCGCAAGATGCCGCAGCCCGAAATCCGTGGCATCGCCACTTTCGAGCGTGACTCGCGCACCACCATGAGCTGGCAGATGCGCGTCCCCGAAGGTACGCAGAAGGTCGTGGTCGACAGCCCGGCCGCCGTCGAAGCCCGCGCCCTGCCCGAGCTGGTGCGTGACGCCAGCAAGGTCATCGTCCCGGTGCTGCCCTCGGACATCGACATCCACGCCGCGTCGCGCTGCATCGCGGATCTGCTGCTGGTGGCCAAGATCAAGCGCGCCGAGAACCGCATCGGCGTCATCGCCAATCGCGTGCGCAAGAACACATTGATGTTCCAGGCGCTGATGCGCTTCCTGGAAAAACTCGAGATCCCCATCGTGGCCACGGTCAGGGATTCACAGAACTACGTGCGGGCGGCCGAACAAGGCGTCGGCATCCACGAGATGAAACCTTATACGGTCAAGGAAGACCTGGCTCAGTGGCAGAGCCTGCTGGCCTGGCTGGAGCCGGAACGTGTGCTGACGGAGCAACCTGCCCCGCTGCAGGAACAACCCGCGCCCCAGGTGGTTGCCACGGCTCCCGAGGCCATCATCGAGCCCGGTGAAGACACGGCGGCGCACGCCCTGTTCAGGGCTGACGCAGTTCAGGCCTGACGAACGCAACTGACGCTGTCGAAGCGAACGCGTCGGTTGGCGGGCCAGCGCCAGCGTCGAGAATCCGGTTTTTCTTCATCACGCCGGCAACGGTATTTGCCGACTTTCCCCGCGATCCCCGCCGTGCGAGTGATCGTCTGTTCTATCTGCCGAGCCGACCGTCTATTTCTTCGACGGCACGGGCTCTTCTTCCCAGGTTCCCTTCACCTTGTCGGCCCAATGCTTGTAGCTAGACCAGGTGTACAGGTTCTTGGTGATGGCGGCGTGTCGGCCACGCGTGCGCTGCATGCGCTCGAGCCACTGCGCGTAGGCATCGCTGCCCACTGGCGGAGGCGTTCCATTCGCGGTGTTGCCGCGGTTTCTGTCGGAGGAACTCATGCGGTACTCCTTTCGGTTGACGTAAGCCTACGTTTACGTCGCGCCTCAACGACAGGAACTGATTCACGCGCTCGCCGCCGGTTGCGGGCAATGCGTGCTGGGTCTCGGAGATTTTTTCGTTATGTCCGGCGAACGCGCGCGGCGCGCCGGCGGAGTTAACGGATAACGGGATATTGTCATGCCGCGGTCACGCGACCAGCCGATAACAAGGCTTGTACGCGCTGCCCGGCAGTTTCATGCGTTTTTGCGCCACGAATGCCGCCAGCAGTTCGTCGAGCAGCTTCATGACGCTGGCATCACCGGTGAGCTCGTAAGGCCCTAACTTCTCGATCGCGCGGACGCCGTTTTCCTTGACGTTGCCGGTGACGATGCCGGAGAACGCGCGGCGCAGGTCGGCGGCCAGCTCGTGGGCCGGCTGGTCGCGGTACAGGCGCAACGAGCGCATGGTCTCGTGCGTCACTTCGAATGGATGCTGGAACCCACCAGGGACCTTCAGCAGCCAGTTGTAGTTGTAGGAATCATTGTGGTTGCGGCGGAAATCGCGCACCTGTTCCATGGTGGACACCATGAAGCGCGCCACTTCGGCCGGGTCCCCGACGATGATGTGCAGCTTGTCCATGGCGGCCTTGCCGAGCGTGCCCTCGATGAAGCGGCTGAACTGGACGAAATAGTCCGCGGAATCGCGCGGACCGGTCAGCACCACCTTGAACGGCTGGGCGGCGTTGGCCGGCTCCAGCAGCATGCCCAGCAGGTAGAGGATTTCCTCGGCGGTGCCCACACCACCCGGAAACACCACGATGCCATGCGCCATGCGGACGAAGGCTTCGAGGCGTTTTTCGATGTCCGGCATGATGACCAGCTGGTTCACGATCGGATTCGGCGGCTCGGCCGCGATGATCCCGGGCTCCGTGAGCCCGATGTAGCGGCCGCCGACGATGCGCTGCTTGGCGTGGCCGATGGTGGCGCCCTTCATGGGGCCCTTCATTGCGCCGGGGCCGCAGCCCGTGCACACGTCCATGCCGCGCAGGCCGAGCTCGTAGCCCACTTTCTTGGTGTACTGGTACTCCGCCTCACCGATCGAGTGCCCGCCCCAGCAGACCACGAGATTCGGTTTCGCCTTGTAGTCGAGGATCCGCGCATTGCGCAGGATGTGGAACACCGCGTTGGTGATGGCCGCGGGGTTCTCGAGGTCGAACCGACCGCTTTCGATGATCTCGTTGCTGATGAAGATCACGTCGCGCAGCACCGCGAACACGTGTTCCTTCATGCCGCGGATCATCTGGCCGTCGACGAAAGCCTGGCCGGGCGCGTTCTTGATCTCGAGCTTGATGCCCCAGGCCTGGCGCACCAGTTCCACCTCGAAATCCTTGTAGCGGTCGAAGATTTCCTTGGCGTTGTCGGTTTCGCTGCCGGAGTTGAGCACGGCCAGCGCGCACTTGCGGAACAGTGGATAGAGGCCGCCGGCACGCGAATCGAGCAGTTTCTCGATCTCGGCCTGGGAGAGGTTCTCGAGGCTGCCGCGCGGTCCGATGCGGGCATCCACGAAGTCGGGAATGACGATGCTGGTTTCCAAGTTCTCACCTCGAGTCTTCAACTTTCACCTCGATCGTGGTGAGAAGTGTGTGGTGAGAAGTGTACTCGACGCGAGGGCATGGCCCCGGGAATGGGCCGGACGGGTCGGGCGAGCCTCAGGGCTCGATCACGATCGGCACGTTCTCCGACGTCATCATCCAGATCTCCACCATGTCCGCATTGGTGACGGCGATGCAACCATCGGTCCAATCCTGGGTGGCGTAGTAGTCGGGGGCGTGGCGCGGATCGTTGGGCAGGCCGTGGATCATGATGGATCCGCCGGGTTGCCAGCCGTTGCGGCGGGCGCGCTGCGAGTCCTGCTCGTTCGGATAGGAAACCTGGATGGAGAGGAAGAAATCACTGCGCGTATTGCGGCGAGTGAGGCGATAGCTGCCTTCGGGAGTGCGGAAATCACCGGCGCGCTCCTTGGCGCCACCGGGGCTCAGGCCCAGCGCGATGCGATAGGCACGCAGCACATCCGTGCCGCGCATGAGGTACAGGCGACGCTCGGTCTTGCGCACCAGCACGCGATCGGCCATGGGCAATTCCACGCCCACCGAGGCCATGGCGCGGGCATGATAGGGAAGCGCGTCTCCGGAGGCCGTTCCGATGAAAGCGAAGGCCAGAACCGGGGCGGCGAATGAAAGTAGCCTGGTTAGAGACATCTGTTACGAAACAAGCACTTATATTGAGCCGGATTATAAATAGCGATGCTGCGACCCGTAACGGATCGCGTCACAGCTTGGGGTGTTCAATGCAGCAAGAATGGCGATCGACTTCGATTATGACAAGCCATGTCCGGTGCGTTCTGACCATCGTCATGGTCATGGCCCTCGCCGGCGCCCTGGTCACATCGATCTCGGGCTGCGCGGCGCTTCCGGAAGACGCGCCAGTGATGGAACAGCTCGACAATGAAACCGGCGTGACCATCGCGCGCCTCGGCCGCCCGATGGAGTTGTATCGCGAAACCTTTCAGCGCAATCCCGCCGGTCGATTCGCATTCCTCGCGCCGTTCGAAACCAACCAGATGGGCGCGCGCGAATTGTTCCTGTGGGCTGCCCTGCCCGTGGACATCGCCGAGGGCACGGAGCCCGACATCGAAGTGAATGGCAAGCAATTGGCGCTGGGCAAGCCGGGCCGGCAGGCGGATTTCGCCGGGCTGCGCAAGTCGCCTTACAAGATCCCGACGCCGTGGAGCGCCATGTACTACTACAAGATCGACCAGGCGCTGGTGGAAACGCTGGGTGGCGCCACGACGCTATCGATCCGCGTGACGGAACAAACCAAGGACGGCACCACCATCACTGTATTCGCGTCTTCCGTGGTGGACTCGCGACTCAAGGAGTTCGCGGCTCGCTGAACGATCCGCGCGGCTGTCTGATCAGCCGCCGACGACTTCCACCTTGGGCATGACCACTTGCGTCCCGGCCCGCAGGTCGGACAGATCCGTATCCGGGTTGTACTGCCGCAGCAGCCAGATCGGCAGGTTGCGGAACTTCTGCGTCATGGTCCACAGCGAGTCGCCACGCCGAACGATGTAGACCTCGGTGCCCGATATGCGGTGCTGAACGAAGAACTCGCCCTGCAGCTTGGCGTGATAGTCGCGGCGGACCTGCTCGAAGTTTTCGCGCGAGACTTTCGAATAATCGAGCTGCAGCTTCTGGCCCAGCTGCACGGTCTGACGCGGCTTCAACTTGTTCACATTGCGCAGCCTCTGAGTCGGCAGCTGCAACCAGTCGGCGAAGTGCCCCAGGGTCTCGGTGGCTTCGACGCGGATCGAGCCATCCTCGCGCACCTGGTAGTCGATGGAATCGGCCAGGCCCTGCGCCACGGTCGCCGGTCCCAACGCCGGGCCGAGCTCTTCGGCCTGGCTGGCGGAAACCGGCTCACGCGCGCTCTCGGCGGCTCTCACCACCGAAGTCGCCACATCAGGAGTGGTGGCGGCTGCCATGGCCACAGCGGCGGCAGAACGCGGACGCCCGCGCGTGGGTTCACCGGTGCCGATGGGACGCGTGGTCTCTTCGCGCACCACTTCCACCGCCGCCACTTCACGCTGGGCTTCGCCGCGTGCCGCGTCGATGGCCGCGACCTTGGTCTCGGACTCGGGTTCGCGCGCAGCGATTTCCGCCTTCAGCTCGCCCGAGATGCGCAGGCGCTGGCCCTCGTACAATCGATCGGGATCCTTGAGCGAATTCATGCGCAGCAATTCGGCTTCCGGCACGCGCACGCGCGATGCGATGACCTGCAGTGAATCGCCACGTCGAACCACGTAGAAATCCTCGGCGGGCGCTGACGCGGCGGTGGCGTTTTCCGGCGAAGGCACCGTGGACACGGCCTGCGCCGGCGCAGCCGCCGATGCGTTCAGCAGCCGCGGCAGTTGCTCTGGAAGATTGAGGTGACGGCCGGTGCGCAGCGTCGCGTTCTGCGACAGCCCATTTATCTGCGCGAGCCTGGCGGCGGTCAGCCCATGGCGTTTGGCGATCTCGGCCAGCGTCTCGCCTCTGCGCACGCGGTGTGAGCGCGCCACGACCTGTCCCGCGTACAACTCGCTGCCGGGCACCCTGGCCATGAGCATGTCGGCGGTCCATTTCTCGGCCGTATCCGCGGGCAGACGCAGGCGATAACCCTTGGGCACCAGGCGCGTCCCGTTGAAAATCGTCGGGCGCCAGCCGGGGTTCAGCAGGCGCAGCTGTTCACGATCCACTTCCAGCGCGCGCTCCAGCGCGGCGAGCCGCACATACGCCGGCATCGTGACTTCGTGGAACCTCTGTTCGGGACGGCGGTTGAGTGGCCCGAAATACTTCTCGGGGTTCTCGTCGATGGTGAGCGCGGCCAGGAACGACGGAAAGAAGTTGCGCGATGCGAAGCCGAATGTGCGGCTGTTGTACGTGCGATTGATCTTCACGAAATCGTCGGTGCCCACGCTCTCCTTCGCGCGACGCATGCCCGCCGCGCCATGGTTGTAGGCGGTGAGCGCCAACGGCCAGCTGTTCAGCACGCGGTAGTTATAGGCCAGCAGCTGCGCGGCGGCTTCGGTGGATCGATATGGATCGAGGCGTTCGTCGACGGCATCGTCGATACGCATGTAACGCCGGCCGGTGGAGCGCATGAACTGCCACATGCCCGCGGCACCCACCTTGGAGTACGCGGCCGCGTTGAATGAAGACTCGACATGAGGCAACACGGCGAGTTCGGGCGGCAGGCCCTGGTTGGCGAAAGTCTCGGCGATGTGGGTCTCCCACTGCGACGAGCGCATGAGCCCTTCCTTGAAACGATCTGCCTGGCCGAGCTGGAAGCGGATCCGTTGCGTCGCCTCCTTCAGGATGATGGCGCTGGGGTTCGGCCCCCAGAGCGCGAGGATGCGTTTGTCCTCGTCCGAAAGCGCCTCGCGCTCGGCCTGCGTATCCAGCGCGGCGATGATCCTCCGCAACGCGGCGATGTGTTTGTCACGGCGCGCGTCCACCACGTTCTGACGGTCGCGCGAGGAACTGCCGGCCGAAAACTTCAGCGTGTCGTAGACCACCGCGAGATTGCGTTCGTCGTGCAGGAAGCCTTCGTTCGTGGTGACCTCGGTGTACACGCGGATCCAGAAATTGACGTCCTGCTGGATCCCTTCCGGCCGAGGGATGGTCGCGGCCTCCGCATGACCCGATAACACGGCGATCAGCGGCAGCAACAATGCTAAAGCGGCCTGGCGAAAGGACTTTGCAGCTGTCGGAGTCATTTACACTCGTTCGTCGAATTCGAAGTTATTGATTCAAAAAGGTCTTTTGGCTACGGCCCCGGTCTTATGTCGCGCCGCTTCGCCTTCCATGCGTCGAAGATTTTGACAGCTGAGCCTCACAGGCCGACGTGACATATTGCCCAAACTGGCACATTGCCTTGACCGAGCCTCCGGTAACCCGATTAGACCAGCGCGGCGAAGTAAGAATCCTCTGGCACACCGCTTGCTCTTTCCTGGGACAAGCGGCTCGACAAAGACCGCATCGGATAACAACAAGAAGAGCGGAAAAAACTCCTCCACAAACAAGCAAGCAAGCGACCAATAAACCCCGCCTTCAGCGGGGTTTTTTTTGGATTGCAACCTGGCGGCGGGCCCGCTCGTCAAAACCGACAAGAGCCACTGTGGCCAGCCAGGGGAAAGACCATGAAATCGCTCGCTTGCATCGCCGCCCTCATCGTCGTGTGGCTGGCCTGGGCCGCTGGTCCAGTTTCATACGCGGGAACCAACGGCAACGACGTCACCGCCGTGAACTCGTCGGTGCGCGCCAACGATGGCCAGACCTATGGAACATTGAGCACCGTGAACGGTGACGTACGCGTGGGCCGCGGCGCCATCGCCGACGAGGCGAAGACCGTCAACGGCAGCATCACGCTCGAGAACGACGCGCG
The DNA here is from genome assembly GCA_029266835.1 of Steroidobacteraceae bacterium. Taxonomy (GTDB): domain Bacteria; phylum Pseudomonadota; class Gammaproteobacteria; order Steroidobacterales; family Steroidobacteraceae; genus CADEED01. Next base: position 31,459 of record JAQSWD010000011.1, on the reverse strand, counting down.
CGTCGGCGAAGCGCATACCGTCAATGGTTCCCTGGAGATTTCGGAAGGCGTCGCCATCGAACGCCAGGCGCACACCGTCAATGGCGACATCGACATGCGCCAGCGCTCGCGTGTGGGCGGCGATGTGGCCACGGTGTCAGGTGACATCGAAGTCGAAGGCGCCGAAGTGGGCGGCGAGATCCGCACGCATAACGGCGACATCGAACTCAGCGACGGTTCGCGTGTTCGCGGCGGCATCTACGTGAAGAAGAGCAACCGCTCCGGCTGGAACTGGAGCAAGGACGACCCGGTGAAGGTGCACATCTGCTCCACCTGCGTGGTCGACGGCGATCTGCGTTTCGAACGCCCCGTGGAATTGCGCGTGGACAGCGGCGCGAAGATCGGCAAGGTGATCGGCGACAACGTCCGCCGACTCTGAAAATCAGCTGGAAATGATCGACCGGCCGGCGCCGGCGTTCGGCCCCGATGTTCGGACGTACAGCCGCACATCGGGCTCATTCACGCGCATGGAAACCATGCGCTCGAATTTCATGCCCAGCTTCTCCAGCACGCGGATCGAGCCCGTGTTCCCTGCGGAAACCACCGCGATCACGCGGGCGAGTCCGAACTTCTTTTCCGCGTGTTTCAGCACCGCATCCGCGGCTTCGAAGGCATAGCCCTGGCCCCAGTACTCGGGCAGCAAGGCATAACCCACATCGACGTCGGGAAGGATGTCGCGCCTGAGCAGGCCGCACATGCCGATCGAGGCTCCATCCGAGCGTCGGGACACGTGCCAGAGGCCGAAGCCGAACTTCTCGTACATGGCCATCGGTCCCTCGCGCAGATATCGATGCGCGTCCCCGATGTTGCGCACGCCGCGATCACCGATGTTTGCGAGAAACGATGGCTGGTTTAGCAGCCCGACGAGAAAGGGCGCGTCGTCGAACTCGAGCCGGCGCAGCGCAAGCCGCGCGGTCTCCAGTTCAGGAGGGGTCGCCAAAACGCGAACGCTCGAATGTCGGCAGTCCGTCGCCGAATTTCACCCAGCCGATGTCATCGCTGAGCCATGAATGATGCGTGGGAGGAAAGGCCCAGGGCGCGTCCAGGCTGCAAGTGGTCACGTCGACGAAGTCCGGCGTGTCCAGGTGCTGGTAAGTCAACTGCGAACCGCAGGCCCCGCAGAACTGCCGCTTCACCTTCGCCGAGGATTCATAGACCTGAGGCGTGCCGCGGGTGAAGCGGAACTCCGCTCTGGCGAACGTGAGCCACGCGACCACTGGCGCCGCGGTGACCCGCCGGCAGGACTGGCAATGGCAGACCATGCTGTTGGCCGGATTGGTCGTGGCCGAATAGCGGACGGCCCCACACATACAGCCGCCCTGGATGTCCTGTTGCAAAGATGCCCCCGGAAATTAGGACTTTATATTAATGGACGGCGCCCCATCAGCGCCGTTGGTTGGGTGTGTCAGCCCCCAAAAAAAGAGCCCCGCTTTAGGCGGGGCTCCGATGAGCGGAAACGGGGGTCTTGTTCCGCTGCTCTGGTCTGTGGACCCCAGTAGGGTTCCGGGCTCCACGAATACTCTGTGTCACGAGCCGGGATTTTCTCCCACCCTTGGAGCGCATTTATTTCGCGGATGAGATGTAGGAGGCGGCGAATCTGTCCCATAGCCGCTCGATCTGGGAGCGGCGCTCCTGGCTCGCAACAATGATTGCACGAGCCTCGGTCGCGGAGATCCTCCCCAGGCGGCTCAGGACGATCAGCGAGGCGGCCACTCGTCCGAACTTGAGTGACCGGCCGAGGGAGTTCTCCATCTGCAGCTCAGCCGCCAGGGTCTGGCTCTCGAGCGCGTATTGCACGCGCGGTGACAGCTCCCAGCTGACCGCGATCCGTCCCGCCGTCGGCGCGACCCAGGTTTCGAGCAGTCGCGCCACGCTTCCGGGGTCGGGCGCCAGGTGCGGATGCGCCGCGAACTGGTCGCGCACGATGCGGAACACGACGATGGCGGAGAGGCCATAAAGCAGGCCGCAAAGCTGCGCGACGAAGGGCTCGGCGTTCTCGATCTGCGTCGCGTGCGTCTCGGCGGCCATCGCCGAATACAGCGTGTGCTCCCACAACAGCTCCGGAAACTTGCCGTAGGCGCCGGAACTGCTGGTCATCACGGGCTGCAACAACGCGGTGGCGATGATGGCGCGGATGCCGCGTACGCCGACGAGCGTCACCGCGCGATCGATGCTCTCGATGGGCAGGCTGCTGACGCGGTACAGGGGGCTGTTCGCGATACGCAGCAGATTTCCGGTGAGCGCGGGGTCTTGCGCAATGATCTGCGACATTTCCTGCAGTGTCGCTTCGTTGTCGTTGACCGTGGCCAGCAGCTTGGGCAGCAGCGAGGGCCGGCGCGGAATGTACTCGGGCCGCGCCTCGATGCGTTCGAGGATCTGCTGGACGGCCTGAAAAACGGGGGCATGGTCGGGATTCGGCGGCTGGCTGAGCGCCTCGCGCGGCGCGTCGTCCAGCGCATGGGCCACCAGGCGGCGCAGCGCCTCGTTCCAGCTGATCGTGTTGCTGGCATCCGTTGAATGCGTGCCCGTGAGTGTCCGGTTCGAACCGGTGGTCGACGAAATCGGATCGGCCTCGATCGGCTTCTGCCTCGAGGAACGCATCCAGAGAACAAGGGCGACCACGGCGGCAATGACACCACCGATCAGGACAGCAAGCGAAGCGGTCATGGTGCGAGGCTACCGAATCGGCGTGCCAAACCGCCAGATGCAGGTCTCAATGGGCCCGGTTGCTCTGAATGCTACGCTTTTGGGTAGAGGAAGCTCCGCGCGGGCGGCGTCATCCTGCCTGTACCGCCAGCTAAAGGAAAACCATGGCCAGCATCCAGCTTCGAGTGAATGGCAAGTCGGTGACCGCTGACGTGGATCCCGCCACACCCCTGCTCTGGGTGCTGCGCGACTCGCTGGGCCTCGTGGGCACGAAATTCGGCTGCGGCATGGCGCTCTGCGGTGCCTGCACGGTACTGGTGGACGGCAAACCCATCCGCGCCTGCACTACCCCGGTGTCCGGCGTGACCGGCCAGGCGATTACGACCATCGAAGGGCTGGCTCCCTCCACCGAGAAGCTGCATCCATTGCAGCAGGCCTGGATCGATCACGACGTGCCGCAGTGCGGCTATTGCCAGGCGGGACAACTGATGTCGGCGTCGGCGTTGCTGGCCAGCAATCCCAAGCCCACGGATGCGGACATCGATGCGGCCATGGCCGGCAACATCTGCCGCTGCGGCACTTATCAACGGGTACGCGCGGCCATCCACAGCGCCGCGGACACGCTGGCGCGGAGGAAGGCTTGATGAACGCGCGCGTCAACGACACCGATATGACGGTCGATGAAACCCTGCGCCAGCTCATCGGCGAGATGGAATCCAGCGCGGTGTCCGCGCCCTTCCGCGCGGTCAAACTCGACCGGCGCAGCTTTCTAAAGCTCACCGGGCTTGCCGGTGGCGGACTGGTACTCGGCTTCGCGATGGGAAGCGACGCGGTCGCGGCCGCGGGCGGCGATGGCGCGTTCGCGCCCAATGCCTTCCTGCGCATCGCGCGCGATGGCTCCATCCTCATCTACAGCAAGGGCCCGGAAATCGGCCAGGGCATCAAGACGGCTTTTCCGCTGATCATCGCCGAGGAACTTGACGCGAAATGGTCGGACGTGAAGGTGGAACAGGCGCCGGTGAATCCCGCGGTGTTCGGCCGCCAGAGTGCGGGTGGTTCGCGCTCCATTCCCGACAGTTGGGACCAGCTGCGGCGCGCGGGCGCGGTGGCGCGCCAGATGCTGATCGCCGCGGCCGCCGCGCAGTGGAAGGTTCCGGCGGGTGAATGCAGCGCCAGCGACAGCATGGTCACACACGGCAAGCGCAAGGCGGCCTATGGGGCGTTGGCGTCGAAAGCCGCGGCGCTGCCCGTGCCCGATGCCGCCACCGTGAAGCTCAAGGATCGCAAGGAATATCGCCTGCTCGGCAAGTGGTACACCGGCGTGGACAACCGCGCCGTGGTCACGGGCAAACCGCTGTTCGGCATCGACCAGACGCTGCCCGGAATGAAGATCGCGGTTTACCAGCGCTGCCCGGCCACGGGCGGCAAGGTGCGCAGCGCGAATCTCGACGAGATCAGGCAGCTGCCCGGCGTGCGCGACGCGTTCGTCATCGAGGGCAATGGCAAGACCACGGAGATCATGCCCGGTGTGGCCATCGTCGCCGACACCACCTGGGCGGCGTTCGAGGCGCGCAAGAAACTGCGCGTCGACTGGGACGAATCCGCTGCCTCGAAGGACAGCTGGAAAGACCTGTCGAAGCGCGCCGCCGAGCTCGCCAAACTACCCACCGGCACGACCACGCTGGCCAACATCGGCAACGTCGACGAGGCGCTCAAGGGCGCGGCCAAGACGGTTTCCGCCCTGTACACCTACCCGTTCGTGTCGCATGCGCCGCTCGAGCCGCAGAACTGCACGGCCTGGAGCCACGACGGAATCGTCGAGTTCTGGTCCCCGACGCAGACCGCGGACCGCGCCATCGAAACCGCGGCTGGCGCACTCGGAATCACCCCGGACAAGGTGAAGATCCACCAGACGCGCGTGGGCGGCGGTTTCGGGCGCCGGCTCATGAACGACTACATGTGCGAAGCCGGCGCGATCGCGCAGAAGGTAGCCCACCCCGTCAAGCTGGTGTGGACGCGCGAGCAGGACCTGGCGCATGACTTCTTCCGCGCCGGCGGATTCCATTCGCTCACGGGCAGCGTCGATGCGGCGGGCAAACTCACCGGCTGGCGCAACCACTTCATCACGTTCACGCATGATGGCAAGGCGCCCTCCAGCGGCGCCGACTGGCCGGCCAACCAGTTCCCCGGCCTGAGCCTGCCTAACTACCAGCTCTCGCACACGCTGTTGCCCATCAGGACTCCCACCGGGCCATGGCGCGCGCCGCGTTCCTGCAGCGTCGCCTGGGTCATCCAGAGCTTCCTGCACGAACTGGCCGTGGCGGCCGGCCGTGATCACCGCGATTTCCTGCTGGAGGTCATGGGCGAACCGCGAATACTCGACGGCGGCCTCAACACCGGCCGCGCAGCCGACGTCATCAAGCTGGCCTGCGAAAAGGCCGGCTGGGGCAAGACCTTGCCCAAGGGGCACGGCATGGGGTTGGCATTCCACTTCAGCCACGCGGGCCACATCGCAGAGGTGGCCGAGGTCAGCGTGGACGAGAACAAGCGCATCCGCCTGCATCGCGTGGTCGTGGCCGGCGACATCGGCCCCATCGTCAACATGAGCGGCGCCAACAACCAGTGCGAAGGCGCGGTGGTGGACGGCTTCAGCACCATGATGGGACTGGAAATCACGATGGAAAACGGCCTGATCGAGCAGACCAACTTCCACCAATATCCATTGCTGCGCATCGGCAGTCATCCCAAGGTGGAGGTGCACTTCATCCAGAGCGATAACCCGCCGACCGGCGTGGGCGAACCGGCGCTGCCACCCGTGGCGCCGGCGATCGCCAATGCCATCTTCGCGGCCTGCGGCCATCGGGTGCGCACGCTGCCGCTGACGAAGGAAGGGTTTACGGTCTGATCACCCGCCGCCGGGCAAGGGCTCGGCGCGTGGGCAGCCGCGAGTCGATCAGTGTCGCAGCGTGGCCGCGGCCAGCCGGCTCCACAAACGGTCGATCTGAACGCGCCGCGAATCGCTGGCCAGCAGCGTGGCGCGCGCCGAGGCCTCCTTCAACCGCCCGCGCCGGACCATCACGATCTGCGCGCCCGCAAGCTGGCCGAAGAACACCGATCTGCCCAGCGGACTTTGATCCGCGGGCCAAGCCATCATTGCCTGGATTTCCGGCGGCAGGTCCCATGAGGCGGCGATGCGCTGCGCCGTTGGTGCGACCCATTCTTCGAGCAGGCCGATCACCGCGGGCTTCGCGATTTCGTCCTGGCCGGCCAGCGCCTCGTCGCGCACGATGCGGAACACCGTGTTGTTTGCCAGCCCGTACAGCAGCGCCAGCAGGCGCGCGCTGAAACCGTCCGCGCGCTCGACGGTGACCGCGTGCGCCTCGGCCGCATCCGCCGCGTATTGCGTCTGCTCCCAGGTGTTTTCCGGAAATCTGGCGAACAGACCACTGCCGCTCGCCATCACCGGATGGATCAGCGAAGTGGCGATGACCGAGCGGATGCCATCGGTGCCCACCATGGTCACCGCGCGTTCCAGGCTATCCACCGGCTTGTCGGTGACCCGATAAAACACGCTGTTGGCCACGCGGAGCAGGTTGCCGAGAAGCGTGGGGTCGCCGCCGATGATCTGCGCGAGGTCGCGCATGGAATTCGCGTCGCTGTTCATGGCGCTGAGTAGTTTGGGAAGCAGCGAGGGCCGGCGCGGCAGGTACCGCGCCTGTACTTCGAGCCTGGAAAGCGCGGCGGATCCCATAGCCATGATGCGCCTGTGTTCGTCGTCGCTGGCGTCGCAATCGGGCACACGATCGTTGCCGTCGAGCGCATAGGCCGTGAATCTGCGCAACGCCTCGCCGGCATGGGCGGCCACCGGCGCATCGTCGACCTTGCCGGCGAGCGCCACAGTGGGATCAGTCGCAAGAATGCGCGGCGAAACCGCCGGCTTGGCCGACCAGGCGCGCCACCAGTTGGCCAGCATGGCAGCGAACCCGGTCCGGATGGCGGGAGTCATGGTTCACGGTTATCGGCCGCGGGAGTAAAAACTTCACTCGCGCGATATGTGAAACGCCTGCGCTGTCTACCGGTGGGCGCGCGCCTTTTTCTTCGCCCTGGGCCTGGCCGCGGCTTTGGACCGCTCGCGCCCCGAAGCCGCCGGCTTCACTTCATTACCCGGCATCTGCGCGAGCAGCCTGCCGGTGGCGGCACGTTCCTGCGCCGGGAGTGCGGGCGTCTTCAGATAGTCCTCCAGGGTCACGCGCATCTGGAACACCACCGAGTCCCATTTGCGCTGCGAGGTGACGCGTTTCGCCACGTCGCGCAACTCGGCGATGGCGGCTTCCACCACGCCCGCCAGACGGCCGGCGTCCAGCGCCTCATACACCATGAGCTCGGTCCGGCCGATCACCGACCAGAAATCCGCGTTGGTCTGGTTCTTCTGTTCGATGGATTCGCGAATCGCATCGATGCGCGCGGCCTCGAAACGCTGGGAGGATTTTCGGCCGTGGCTGCGCAGCCGCAGCTCGAGACTGAGGCTGTTCAAGGCCGGATAGAAAAGGTCGCCACCGCCACCCAGCGCGACCTTCTCGGCGGAACGGTAGTACACCAGCGCCTGTTCGAGCGCAGCGCGTGATCGTTCGCCGCCACCGGAAATTTCCGCGAGACGCTTGTACGCCGAGCCCAGCAGCGAATCGCGCTCGGTGGTTGGCGCGATGGCCGCGGCCTTCTTCAGTAGTTCGATGCCCTCCTCCACGATGGCCAGCGCGCGGGCGCGCTCCGAGGCATCGTCGGGGTCGCGGCGGTAGATCTTCTCGCCCAACCGCGCGCGCATGTTGCCGAGTTGCTCCAGCGCGCGCAGACCCGCGCCGCCGTCCTCGGCCCGCACTGCCACCGTGTACCACTGGACGGCATTCTCGAAATCACCGATCTCGCCATAAGCCCTGCCGAAGGCGGCGGCCACTTCGCCGCGCTTGAACCACGCCGGGTTGCCGTTATCCAGCAGGTTGCGCAACTCCATGTGGACGTCTTCGGCGTTGCGGCCGCTGAACTGATATTCCACGGCCAGGGTTTCCAATCGAAGGATGAGGCCGCGGTCGGAAGCGACTTTCGGCCATGACCTCGAGGCACCGCCTCCGCTGCGCCCGGGCACGAAAGTCCAGTCCGGATCGCCGTAACATTGATAGGCCGCCCAGGTGTTGCTTCGCGGCGAGAGCCGATAGGTGAGCGCGCGGGCTTCGCCCACGGCATCGACGAAGCGGCGGCCACTCCTGATGTGCCGGTAGAACGTGCGCGCGAAGGTCAACGCCGCATCGTCGTCCACTGCCCAGCCGGCCGCGATCACGCAGCGCACGCCGATCTCGATGAGTTTCTGCGCGACGTTGGCGGCGAAGGCGGGCATGCCGCCCGGCAGTGCCGACCTGCGTTTGCCGGGGTCGGTGGCGAAGCGGCCGAGATGGCAGCAATTGATGAAGGCGAGATCGGGCACGATGCGCATCTTCTCGATCTCGTTGGCGCCGAACGTGATGCCGTTCGAGAGCACCACGCCGCCCGCGCCATTGATCACATCACCGTGACCCGCGACATGCAGAATGGAGTACGAGCGATCGAACACCGCGTTGGCGATCGCCAGCGCGTCGCCGTTGAGCAGCGGTTCCGCTTCGAGCACCTTGGCGACCTCGCGCGCCTCCGTGGCCGCGCCGGGCAGCGGCGGATACTTGTCGACCGGGCATTGCGGTTCGCCGATGACCAGTACGCCACCGGCCACGGATGAACGTGGGTTCTCGCGGAACACATGGGTGCGCAGCTTGCGCAACATGCGCGCCTGGATGCCCCACGGAGGCGAGTCCTGGTCGGCATCTTCTCTCTGTATATCGAGCATTTCCCAGGGGTAGGCGGCGGTCCTCGTGTCCAGCAACAGCTGCAGCGAAGTGGAGCCCGCGAGGAACGGCTCGATCTCGAGGGGCACCAGCAACTTGAACAGAGTGCGGCCGATGCGCGGATCGTCGTTCATGTCGTCCGCGCCGCTGGCCACCAGGTTGTCGACCAGGCCGGACTGCGCGATGGAACCGCGCACCTCGTCGCGCGCGCGGCGCGTCGACAGGGTGTATTGCAACTCGACGGCTTGTTCGGCGCGCTGTTCGTACACGGAAATGACGTCGTAATCGGCGCCGCGATAACCGAACTCCGACGTCCGGGTCAAACTACCTGGCGCTTCGTCGATGAACGGCTCGACCACCACGTCCTTGGCGTTGCTCTCATCGAGCGCGCGTAGCGCATTGAGCGCTTCGGCGGCGCGATCGAGATACAACTCGATGAACGTGAGCCGCGAGACCACCGGCCAGCCGATGTTCGCGAGAATGACGTTCGCCTGGCGCACGCCGATGGTGATGGCCTGCGCGGATGCCCCGGCGCTCTGGTTGATGCCGCCGCTGCCGATCAGCGTGGACGCCAGCTCGAAGGTGGCGGGCGCACCCTCGGTACGTTCGGCCACCCGTTGCGAGAAGGCGATGACACCCTGCCTCACCGACTCGATGAGCTCGGAGGCGCGCAGATTTCCTTCCTCGCCGAGACCGATGACGATGACCGCCTCGGGCCGCGGCATGGCGAACGGATTCTCCGGGTCCAGCTGCCGGTTCGTGAAAATCTGGTGAGTGCCGATGGCCGAGGGATAAAGGCGTGCTTTCAGCGAGCGCGACATGGCCTCGCCCATGAGCCAGTCGATCACCGCTTCGGCGCCGGTCAGCTTCAACGAGTGATAGTGGCCGATGAGCAGCGGATTGCGCACGAACTTTCGCCGGTAGTCAGAATCTCCATGTAGGCGTCGAACGCCTTTCGTTCATCCGCGAGGTCCCCATGCGCAGTGTCGACCTGCCAGGTGCGGACGCCGGGAAGGCGGGCATTGTCGAGCGTGACGCGGCCGTCGCCCTGCGAAGTGTCGAGGTACACCACGTCATCGTTGACGATGTCGACACCGGCCGGCGTCGACCTGGCATTGCCCACCACCAGCGCGATGTTCGCGGCGTCCGAGCCGAACTTCTGCTGATCGAGCCGCTTGCGCAGATCGACGGCCAGCTTCAGGTTCTCCTTTGAAGGCAGGCCCCACTTCAATACCGCGACCTGCTCCTTCTGCTTGTGCCAGAAGGAACCCTTGCTGATGCGCTTCTCGACTTCCTCGAGATCGGCGGCGGCGAGTTGCTCCCAGACCCGGACATCGCCCAGGTCGCGCGCGCCACGCGTCAGGTCGGCCTGAAGCTGCAGCAGGCCGGGCATGCCGGCCACGATCTGCCGCGCTTCGACGCCATCGAACAGGCTGCCGAACATGGTGAACAGGTTGCCGAAGGTGTCGTCACCGCTCATTACCTGCATGGGCGCGTACGAACCGGCGTTCGGCGTGCCCAGCATCAGGAAGCGTGCGCCCGGACGGCCGATGAACCGCTTCCAGGTTTCCGGTCTCTCCAGTTCCATCGTGCGCGCCAGCACGCCGCCCATGGAGTGCGCCACGATGCGCACGGGTTGTTTGGTGGAATCGCGCGCGGCCAGTGCCTTGTCGACTTCGACTGCGAGCCGGCGTGCCTCGTCTTCGAGCGGACGGCGCCAGTCGTATCCGAACGGAATGACTTCGTGCGTGTCCGCGAGATGCTTGATGAGATCGTCGTAGGACGACCCCACCGGGTCATCCGCGACCACGCGCGCCGCGGACTTCGGATCCCACTTCAGCCGATCGAGATTGTTGATGAAGCGCAGGCTCAGCCAGACGCGTTTGCCATCCACCTTGAGATGCGAGCCCAGGATGCCCGGCAACACGAATACCGCGGGACGCTCGGCGGGCCTGGGCCCGCGCGACCGTTCGACGATCGCCGCGCGAATGCCGCTGGAATCCTCGCCCGCCCAGGACAAGGGGCCGATGGCGCGGAAATATTCCGGCGTCTCTTCGATGAGGCCGCGCGTGATCAGCGTGGCCGTGCGTTCGTTCGAGAAATAGTTGAAGTGATTGACCTTGGAACCGCGATCGAGCACGAACATGGCGCGCCCGCCCGCGCGGGGTGTACCGCCGTACATCGAACGCGTCTGCACCACCAGGTCGTGGTCGGTCCAGTAGAAGGCATCGGTGAGCAGAGTCTTGAGCCAGGACAGCACCGAGTCGCCCTGCACGTCACCCGCCACCACGCGCAGGTCGCTGTCGAGCGTCTGGTCGGAAGCGTTCGCCCACTTCGTGAATGCGCTGCCCGGCATCTGCACTTCGAGGCCCGGCAGTTCCTCGGGCTCGGCGCGGCGCCGCGCGACTTCGCCGATGAAGTCGATGATCTGCGGCAACACCGGAATGCCCGCGGTCTGCAGGCCCCACTTGAATACCGACAGGAAGGCATCGAGGCGGCGTGAGGCCAGCAACGTTCCGCGCACCGGGCAGGCCACGCGCACCACGCGCTCCACCTTGATCTTGCGCGCGTGCATTTCGTCGGCAAGCGCCTGCAGGTCGCGTTTGTATTCGGCAAATGCTGCCTTGTCGAACTTCGCGAGATCCTCGTCGGAAGTACCGAGGCCGCCGCTGACCCGCGCCAGCGCCTCGGCAACCAGGCCTCCGCGCGAGTGCGTGAGCAGGTGCAGGCGAGCACCCACCGGCAGCGTCTTGACCAGCAGCAATGCGTTGCCGAATGGATTGTCGCCCAACGTCGGGTGATCGAGCCCGTACACGCGGCCGCCATACGTCGTGAACAGCTCGCGCACCATCGTGGGGTGGGTCTGCCACAGCTTTCCGAAAGTGCCCGCCGTGTTCGAGAACGTGCCGTGGATCAGCACCAGCATCGGCTCCTTGGACGCCGGAACACTGGCGAGCTTCTGACCGCCCTCTTTCAGCGGCTGCAGGGAATCCGGGTTCAGCAGGTACACGCCGGGATCGACCTGCCCGTCGACTTTCCGGACGATGGCGGCGCCCGCGAGCTTCGCGGCCTTGTCCTTGACGACGCCCGTGAGGATGTCGACGCCGTCGACCACCACGTCGCCGGTCCATTCGGCTGGCCGGCCGCGTGTTCCGGGAGCATCGGGGCGTGATTCGAGGCCGCGCCAGGCGAGCTGCGACGGCACGACGAACTCATCGTCACCCAGCTCGGGGCCGCCACGCGCGGAACCGGGGGCGCCGCCGAGCTGCGCGCGCAGCAACTCGCGCGCGTTGTCGGGATGCAGGTAGAGCGTCGGCCCATTGGCGATGTGCAACCGCACCACGTCTTCATCGACGCGTGCCTTGAGCCGCACGACCTCGGAGGTGCCACGCCGCGCGCCGACACGCACGGCCGAGCGCAACGACGCCCCCTTCGGGACGGGCTCGATGCCCTCCGTGGTCTGCTCCTTGCCCGAGACGATGAAGGTGATCTCGCGCGGCGTTGCGGCCATGTCCTTGCCTTGTTCTGGTTGTGCTCGACGCAAGGTTTTAGCGCGGCACTTCACACTTGTCGAGACCCGGAGCCCGACGGTATCTTGAAATCGTGCGGAAGGTAGTTTGGTGTACGCCCACGCGTTTCAGGGACGAAGATCGACTAACAGGGAGACCGCCATGCAGCTGTCGAGATTCTTCACACTCGCCGAGATGACCCGCTCGGATACCGCAACGCGGCTCGGAATCCGGAATCTGCCCGACGACGAGGCGCTCACGAGCCTCAGGACGCTGTGCGCGACAGTGCTCGATCCCTTGCGTGAAGGCACGGGCTCGGCCATCAACATCAGTTCGGGATATCGCGGCCCCGAGCTCAATGCGCGAATCGGTGGCGCGAAAAAGAGCCAGCACCTGGAAGGCCGGGCGGCGGACATCCAGTCGCATGGCATGAGCGTGCTGGAGCTTTTCAAGGCCGTGATTCGACTGGGTTTACCGTTCGACCAGGTGATCTACGAAGCGAAGAGCCGCACCGCCAAATGGGTACATGTCTCGCATGACCCTGGGCGCGCGCGCGGCGCCATCCTCGTGGCCGATTTCGGCGCCGACGGCAAGGTGCTGCAATACCGCACCATTACCGCGCAGCAGGCGTTGGACATGACTGAAGCCGCGACGCGATCGGCTGCGCCTGAAGAGCTGCAATACGAAGAGATGGCGGACGAGCCGGAATCCTCTGAAGCGGATACCGCCGTCGAACGCGTTGAAACGCGCGTGACGCGGCGCCCCGCGAAATCGAAGGCGCGGGCAAAGACCGGGGTGAGAAAGAGCGTTGCTGCGAAGCGCAAGAAGACGCCGGCGAAACCCAGGCCCAAGGCCAGTAAGGCAAGAAAAGCCGCGAAGCGAAAGACCGCGTCGAAACGGGTGCGCCCCAAGGCCAAGAAGCACAAGTGAACGAGGGCGGGCGCCCGCTTCCCTCAGAGCTCGATGTTTTCGACGAACTCGTTGATGAAGACGCCGACTTTTTTGGCGATCGCTTCCTTGCCGGACTCGAGAACTTCGCGATTGGTCGACAGTAATGTCTGCCGGTCGCGCATCTCGGCGCGCTGCGAAGAGAACTTGAAGAACAGCACCTGCGTGATCTTTCGTTCGGCCTCGATGGTGCAACTCAGCAGCTTCACCGAGGCCGCGCCATTTTCGTCCGCGTCCACGTAACTGATCTGGAACTTCGCGCCGCTGGCGTGCTGGCTTTCGCGGTCGAACAAGGTGATCCACGGCGATTCCTTGTCCATTTCCTGCAGTCCCTTCAGTACCGTGACGACCATGGACGTGGCCGCGGCCGCCGGCCCCAACAGAGTGGTGAGCACGGGGATGATGGCCTGGTGGACGCTGAGATCCTTGTCGGTAATGACGCGCTTTCGATCTTCGGCATCCGCGAGCTGCCAGCCGACTTTCTTGAGCACGTCCCGGTATTTGGCATGCCACTGCATGACGTCCTGGTCTTCGGCGGTGGCCTTGTCGGCCGCCAGCTGAGCCAGCAGCATCGAGTTGGAGATGGGCGGCCGCAGGTCGGCGGGAACCGAATCACTGAACTCGGTCAATTGCGCGCCGACCGCTACCACTTCCTTTTCTTGCTTGAAGGCTACCGGCGCTCCCCGCTTGGCTCCGCGCGTGGTGCGCACCGCTGGCAGATCCAATGAAGACACGTAATCCTGGATGTCCCTGGCGGAGCGGCCCATGGTGAATTCCTTGTGTTGATGAGCAAGCGTCGCGGCGAACTGGTCGCTTGACGATCAGCCTCCAACGGTTTCGATCACGATGCAATCTCGTGTTGCGCCGCGCGGCGCCGAACTGTGAACAAAGTTGCTTTCCGCGTAACCGCAGCCCGCGCCGCAGACTAACTATCCGGCGATGACGGCCGCGCTTCTCAAGGATCGCCAGCGCAGCGAAAGCCGATGTCGTCAGCCCGCGTGTCCGGGCTCGCGTATTGCCGCGCCACCGCGCTCCACGAATCACCTTCTTCTCTCCTTCAGCCGGCCCGCGCGGATTGTAGACGTCGTCGGTGGTGAAGCTCTCCGAGAACCAGTCAGCCACCCACTCCGAGGCATTACCCGCCAGATCCTCGACGCCATAGGGGCTGTTGCCCATCGGATGTGTGCCCACGGGCGACAACGCACCTTCGTACGGTGCCGGTGACGTGTTCAGGTGGTTTGCATGGTCGGGAGTGGGCTCCGCCGCACCCCAGGGATACACACGCGCATCAGCGCCGCGCGCGGCCTTTTCCCATTCCGCCTCCGTCGGCAGACGTTTGCCCGCCATCCATGTAGAAGGCGTCGATATACAGCTGTCGAATCGGCGAGGCCTCGTCGTCGCCAAAGGTGAAATTGCCGGCAGGGATCAGCATGGCCGGCGCGCCATCCTTCCCCGTGCGCGTGGCCGGGTCGCCGCGATTCGCGAAGTACCAGGCCACGCCGCCGGCTGCCAGCAGGCCGGCGGCCACTACGGGCACGACCATGCGCAGCCGCTTGCGGCGCCGCTCGCCTGCGAGGCGGTGGACCGCATCCGCGACCGCCGCCGGCAGGTTGCCCGGCGTCTCGAGAAACGTGACCGAACTCAGATAGGCGGGCAGGTCCTTCGCGTTCACCCGCTCGAGCAGCACCGGCAGCACGCGGCCATCGGGCGACGCCCACTGTTTCTCGGCCATCGAGATCTCGTTGAGCGTGTAGCTGCCTGCATCCAGCGTCTTCGGGCTGACGAGAAAGATGACCAGGTCGGATTCTTCGATGCCGCGGCGAATGCGCGCGTGGTACTCACCGCCCGGCGGCAGGTCTTCGCGATCGAAGAACACGTCGTGATCGTCTTGCAGCGCAAGACGGATCGCGTCCGCCGACGCACGATCTTCGGAGGCGTAGCTCAGGAAAATACGCATGCGGGTGGATAGTACCGTCTGGCGGACCGTCGCGCTCCCGCGCGAAACGCTTCATCGCGATCCCCGGCCTACAGGAGTTCGTTCACCTTCTCCGCCAACCATTCATCGCGCGGCCGGCCACTCCAGCGATAGGCGACCCTGCCATCGCGTGAAATGAGGTAGCTCAACGGATACAGCTTTCCGGCGTCGTAGAAATCGGCGGCGCGCTCGAGGCGACCGTGCGTGCCCTCGAAATGGTTGGACGCAAGGAAAGGCTCGAGCACCTGGGGTTCTTCCAGCGAAACGTACAGGACCACCAGCCCCTGGCCACCATGTTCGCGCTGCATCTTCGAGAGCAGCGGCATCTCGCGGCGGCAAGGCGCGCACCACGTTGCCCAGAAGTTGAGCAGCACCACCTGGCCACTCAACTCGGACAGGCTGCGGCGTTTGCCGCGCTGGTCGAAATACGTAAGTTCGGGCGCATTGGCTCCCAGCGTCGGCATGGCCATCGCCAACGGCATCGAGCGGCCATCCATTCGCGCCAGCAGAATGCCGAGGCTGGCCAGGCCGACGAGCACCGCCGGCAACCCGAACTTCAGAAGTCGCGGCGCGGGGCGCCGCAGCCACCAGGCGCCGGCACCGAGAAGGATGGCGGTCGCAATATAAAAGGTGGGCTCGCGGAACCACAGATGTTCGGGGCCCAGGCGCCCCGTGAATTCGGCCAGCGCGAGCAGAGCCAGCGCTCCCAAGCCAGGGGCGAGCAGCAGCCACCCCAGTGTGTGCGCGGGGGTGTGCGCGGGCCTGGTGGCATTTCGCCGCAGAAGAAGCGCAGCCAGGGCGACGACGCCTACGCATCCCAGTGTGAACAGGAGGAGTTGTGTGTCGTCTGGTCGCATGCGTCCTTCGTGTCGAAGATGTTATTGGCGCACCTTCGCCGGTTCGAGACCCGAGCGCCGCCGCATGTCCACGGACTTTTCCGACAGGGTCAGTTTCGCCGAAACACTTCGACCACCGAGGCGATGTCCTGGTGCTCGTGGCCGGCGTCGGCCGCCGCCTGGAATCGCTCGCGCGCCGCGCGCGCATCCGCCAGCTCGATGCCGGCGTTCCTGAAAGTGTCGATGACGTAGGTGAGGTCCTTGACCATGAGCGGCACCAGGAAGTTAGGCGTGTAGTCGCGCGCCACCATTCGGGGCACGACCATCTTCACCAGCGGACTGCCGGGCGACCCCGCGGCCAGTATGTCGCCGGCGAGCTTCACGTCGATGCCGCTGCGCTCGGCCATCGCAATGGCCTCCGCCAGGCTGGCCACCTGCACGCCGCACATGAAGTTGTTGATGAGCTTCAGCATGGCGCCACTGCCGGCCGGCCCCACGTGAACCTGTCCGCGGCCCATGGCCGAGAACAGGCTGCGCGCGCGTTCCACGTCCTGCGCCGCACCGCCCACCAGAAAATTCAAGGAACCTTCTTCCGCCTGCTTCTTACTACCGGTGACGGGCGCGTCGAGGAAGCCGATGCCACGCGCCGCGGCGGCCGCGCCGAGTTCGCGCATCCACTCCACCGTCAGCGTGCTCGAGTCGATGGCGAGGGTGCCGCGCTGCATGGCGGCCAGCGCGCCCGCTGGCCCCAGCCACACCGTTCGTGATGCATCGACGTCGGCAAGCATGGCGATCACGGCTTCGGCATTGCTCGCGGCCTGGGCGGGTGACTCAGCCAGACGCGCCCCCGCATCGACCAGCGGCGCGGCCCGCGCGGCCTTTCGATTCCACACGGTCACGTGCAATCCGTGATCCAGCAGTCGACGCGCCATCGGCGCACCCATGATCCCGAGGCCGAGGAATGCGATGCGTTTCATCGGCCTGATTCTCCGTTGGGGGCGGAGAAAGAAAAAGCCCCCGGAGGCCGCGCATCCGGGGGCTCATGTTCGACGGAAGTCAGATCAGCGAACGCGGAAAATCCGCAGGCCCTGATCGCGATGGGTCGACTTCCGGTTCGTGAAAGACATACGCAGCCGGCGGCGACGCGCAAAGCGATCGTCATTGCTGGCGGTGCGGGGAGGATGCGAGAGCAGATCCGTTGCCGAGTGGTCCATGCGCTCGGCAAGATTCGACGAAGACATTCTGAATATTCCTGTAACTGAAAAATCGCCAGGTGGCGACGGGGGCGCAAACTACCACGCACCCTCCCGGGAATATGTGATGCATTCGATCCGCGGCGCCTGCCTCTTTCGATGGTTGCGCAACCGGCCACGGCCATGCGGCAAAGTGTTGCCGCCCATCTACTCTCTTCCTTAGGCGCTTGCCTTGCCGCAGCCCGTGCAGAAGCGGTTGCCGGCCACGCGGCGCGCGCCGCAATGAATGCAGAACTGCAATGGCGCGCTTGATTGCTGGCGCGGCGGATCCCGGTCATCGGAAGAAGCGCCGCTTCTGGATGCCGCATCCGCCGCTTCGCCACCCGCGTTGCCGGCCAGGCGCTGCAGCAGCGCCTTCACGGCCTGGGCCACGCGTTGCAGGTGGCTCTCGAGCGGCGGAGTCAGCGCGTCCAGCCAATGCGGCGTGCTGATGAAGTACTCGAGTGACTTGCTCGGCAATGCGTCGTCGAGGCGGACCGGAATCAACGGAATGCCGCGATTCACCGCGCGCTCGACTTCACGCTTGATCTGTTGCGAGGCGTTCGCTTTCGACGAGAACACCAGCAACATCGCCTTGCTCTCCTGGATCGCGTCGATGATGGCCTCACCCCAGTCGACGCCGGGGAGTATGTCGCGCGGCGCGATCCAGCACCGCGTCCCCGATGCCTCGAGCGTCGCGCACACCGCGTCGGCGATCGGCTTGTCCTCGGAGCAGTAACTGATGAAGACGTCGTGCGCCATGTCGCCCTGTCTCGCCGTCAGGCGCCGAACAAGGCCGACCAGATCACCGCCGCCACGATGCCGACGATCAACCAGAGCTTGCCCGCTTCCTTCTTTTCGGGATTCGCATCCAGCAGGTACACGATGCCCACCACGATGCCGACCACGGGCAACACGATGCTTGCGACCAGCATCCACGTTTTCATCGTCTGGCTCACGACACCCGTGTCTTTCGCGCCGGGTTCCACGTGAACGGGTTTGGGCGCCGCAGCTGCCGTGATCGCGGCGCCGCACTTGCCGCAGAACTTCGCCTCATCCGGATTCGACTGACCGCAACTTGGACAAAACATGTTCGCGCCCTCCCAGGCTTTTTCTTGTCGGAACGTTGCCGCGAAGCGTGAGCTCCCTGCGCACACTTCTTATGACACATTCGCCGGGGCCGCAAGTATCACCTTCGGATGGCAGAGGAAAGTTGCGCGGCATTTCCACAAAAGAAAAAGCCCCCGGTGGTTTCCCACCGGGGGCGTGTTTCCGATGCTATCTAGCGCCTACTTCGTTGGTGCATTCGCGGCGGTGGGCTCGCCGACCTTCTGCACCTGGATCCAGCGGTCATCCTTCAGGACGTCGACGATCTCGACCTTGTTCAGCGCGTCGTAGGTGACCTTGATCTGCATTTCCTTGCCCGCGCCGGCCGTACCTTCGACGGGATTGGTGACGATCTCGGACAGGCCCAACGTCGTTACCGCCAGGGCGCCGTACAGGATGCCCTTGCCGGCTTTGGCGGCGCCGTGCTGACCCTGGATGAACTTGAAGAAGTCCGTCTGGTTGCCGTTGGCATCCTTCTCGCTCACCACCGGCTGACCGAGTTCGACCAGCACGCGATCGCGCGGAGTGCCGACATCGAGCACGCTCAGGTCCTTGGCCTTGGGCTGGTTCACGGCCTTGCCGACGGAGCAGGCGGAAAGTATGACCATGGCGATCGAGACCAACAGGATATTGCGGCGCATTCTCACTACTCCATTGACCGGGCGGTCCAGTTCGAGATGCGCGAAAGAATACTGGCCGCTCCGTCCCGGGATTGTGCGGTGGGTCGCAACGGCGCAGAAATGAAAGAAATGCGCGTCGCCACGGGCGCGCCAGGCCGCCGGATTGGCCCTATCTACGTGGCATCCGGGGCGCCGAACGCCCGATCGGGATGATTCACCCGGCATTCAGCGTGGTCATGGATACTGCGGGCATGTTGCCAGTTTTCAGTCGGATCCCGTGGCGGCTGCGGGTTTACGCCATCGCCGCCCTGCTCGCTGGCGTGCACACCGTCGCAATCCCGGCCGATGCCTTCGTCACGCGTGATTCACATGCGAAGGTTCGCGCCCGCGTCGTCGACCTGGTCAACGAAGCGAGAAAGCACCGCAGACGTTGCGGATCGGAGCAGTTCCCCGCCGCCGCGCCGCTGAGCGTCTCGCAGGAACTCAACGCTGCCGCCGCCGGGCACGCACGCGACATGGCGCGCAAAAAGTTCTTCGAGCATCGCGGCAGCAACGGCAGCCAGCCCAGGGACCGGGTGCGGCGCGCCGGTTACGACTCGCGCCTCACCGGCGAGAACATCGCCCTGGGGCCGGAGTCCGCCGAGGAAGTCGTCGCGGGGTGGCTCGCAAGTCCCGGGCACTGCGCGAACATCATGGACGCGCGGTTCCAGCAGATCGGCGTTGCCGTGAGCGTGGGCAGGAAACGCGGCCAGATCTACTGGGTGCAGAACTTCGGCGTGCCGCGTTGAGCACACTCGCCGCGTAACCACGAGTCGGGCGCGCCCCTACAATGCGCCCATGGATATTTCCGAAGACGACCTGGCCGCCTGCATCCGGGTTTTGAAGGCGATCGAGGCGGATCGTTCGCATCTCACCCGACTCACTCGGGATCAGCGCCGCGAACTGCTGACGCTCGCGGGCCTGGTTGCGAAACCCGAGCGCCACGACCTGGTGAAAATGGCCAAGGCCTTCCGACGGGCGGAACGCGAAGCGGCCAAGGAGCAGGACCGCAAGGCCATCGACCAGGCGGGGCTGCGCGTCCAGCGCCGCTCGCCCGTCTACGCGCCACTGCGACTGGAGCCCCCGAAGCCTGAAGACCTCGCTGACCAGCCGCGCCTGAACAAGGAGCGCGATTGCTACGTCTGCAAGCAGCCGTTCTCGAAGGTGCATCGCTACTACGACTCCATGTGCGAGGCCTGCGGCGACTTCAACTACGCCAAGCGCGAGCAGACCGCTGACTTGAGCGGTGAATACGCGCTGGTCACCGGAGCTCGCGTGAAGATCGGCTACCAGGCGTCGCTCAAACTACTGCGCGCCGGCGCGCACGTGGTCGTGACCACGCGTTTTCCGGTGGATGCCGCCACGCGTTATTCGCAGGAGCCGGATTTCGCAGCCTGGCGGCCGCGGCTGCAGATACACGGGCTCGACCTGCGCCATTCACCCAGTGTCGAGCTGTTCACGAAGTTCCTGCTGGAGCGACTGCCGCGTCTCGATTACATCCTGAACAACGCCTGCCAGACCGTGCGCCGGCCGGCGGGGTTCTTCCAGCACCTGCTGGCAAGGGAGGCGGCGCCGATCGCATCGCTGGACACGGAATTGCGCGCCGTGCTCGCGGACCATGACGAGTTGCTGCACCGGCTGGAAAGCACTCGCGACCAGGCTGCCGCCGCGCTGGTGGTTGGCGCCGAACACAACCCCGGCGAAGGCCTGGTGCACAGCGCCGCGCTGTCGCAGCGGCGATTTCTCGACGATGACTACCGCGGTGGCGAGGCCTTGTTCCCCGCGAACCGCTTCGACGAGGACCGTCAGCAGGTGGACCTGCGCGAGATGAACAGCTGGCGCCTGCGGCTGCACGAAGTCGCAACGCCGGAACTGGTGGAAGTGCAGCTGGTGAACGCCATCGCTCCCTACATACTCAATGCGCGCCTGCGGCCGCTCATGATGCGCACGCCCGGCGCGCACAAGCACATCGTCAATGTCAGCGCGATGGAGGGGCAGTTCTATCGCGCGACCAAGACCGACAAGCATCCGCACACGAACATGGCCAAGGCCGCGCTGAACATGATGACCCGGACCAGCGCGCCGGACTTCGTGAAGGACGGCATCCACATGAATGCGGTGGACACGGGCTGGATCACCGATGAGGACCCGGCCATACACGCGGCGCGCAAGGCCGAGCTCGGCTTCTCACCGCCACTGGACATCATCGACGGCGCGGCGCGTATCGTGGACCCGGTGTTCGCCGGACGGCTCACGGGCGCGCACGTCTGGGGGCAGTTCCTCAAGGATTACAAGCCGGCGCCCTGGTGACGCGGCGGCGGACATATGCCGCGGCGGCCGGGTTCGGGGCCGCGCTTTTTGCGCATTTGGGGCCCCGCTTGTCGGATTTCGCAGATTCCCGGGCCGACCAGGCCCACATGAAGTACCTTCTGCGCCCGTTTAGCGTGCCAGCCCGAGAAGTACCCCATGAAATTTTCAACTGTCGGACCCGAAGGGGCTCGCAATCTGCTGCGCGAGAAACAGCGCAAGCAGCGCATGGCCGCCAAGGAACTGCGCGTCCGGTTCCCCCACATTCCGTCGCTCCGCCTCGATTTCGTGTTCACGGACGCGGAGTCGCAGTCGCCGGCGCCGCAATCGGTGGTGCTGCATCCGCCGGCGCGCGCCTATTTCGTCTATCCCTGCCCGTATGCCAGCTGCACGGGTGAGCTCGATCTTGCCGCGAACGTCGATGACATCGCCGAGCACGGCAAGGCGCATACCTCCGGCCACGCCAAGTGCACTGGCGAGCGCCAGGGCCGCACGGGAAAGACTTCCTGCGACCTGCACATCGAGTACTCGATCGCCGTCGGCGAGTAGTTAGTTGCCCGCGGACTGCGCCGCGGGCGGGCGCTTCGTCTGGGCACCCAGGTAGTCGCGCTTGCCCACCGCCACGCCATTGTGGCGCAGGATGGCGTACGTCGTGGTGAGGTGGAAGTAGAAGTTCGGAACGGCGTGCTGGATGAAATAGTCCTCGCCCGTCATCCACTCGCCCTTCCAGCGCGGCTGGCTCACCACCCGCGAGGCCGCGCCCTCCAGGTCACTGGCGGTGAGCCCTTCCAGCAATGCAATGATTGAACGCACCCGGGCCTGGAGCTGCTCGACGGTGGTCTCGTTGTCTTCCTGTGCCTGCGCGGGTTTACCCGTGAGGTAAGCGACGGCGAGCTTTACCGTGTCGCAAGCAATCTGCACCTGGCGGACCAGCGGGAACTGGTCGGGTGCGAGACGCAGCGTTGGGAATACGTTCGGGTCGAAGTTGCGGGACTTCGCGTACTCGGATGCCGTGACCAGCCACTTGTCGAGCTGGCCCAGCTGTTTTTTGAACTGGGCGAATGTATTGATGTACATGGCCGCAGGGTACGCGTTTCCGTGGTCATGCGCAGCGCATCAACGCATCACCCGCATTACCTTCGCGAACCGCGCGCTCGACGACGCAATCGCCCTCGTCCATCATCGGCGCATGCTCAGCTCCACCCTGCGTGCCCGCTGGGCACGTCTCTTCATGGTGATCACCATGTCCGCAATCGCCAGCCAGACCTCGGGGCAGACCCGAACTTCTTCTTACGATTCGCTTGTCAGCCTGTTCGCCGAGTGGCGCGCGTTCGAGCAACCGCCCCTCCGCGAAGGCGTGCCGGACTACACCGCCGCGACCTTCACGCGGCGTCATGCCCAACTGCCGTCATGGCAGGCGAGGCTCGCGGCGATCCAGCCGGATTCCTGGCCGATCGCGCAACAGGTGGACTACCAGCTCCTGCGCGCCGAAATGAACGGCTTCGATTTCTACGTGCGCGTGCTGCAGCCCTGGGTTCGAGACCCGGCTTACTACGTGTCGATCTGGACGGCGCAGAGTGATACGCCCGCGCATGAAGGGCCCACGAATCATGCCGCCATCGAGCTGTGGGAATACGAGTTCCCGCTCGATGCCGACAGCCAGAAGAAACTCACCGGGCAATTGAAAACCATCGCGCCGCTCCTCGCGCAGGCTCGAGGCAATCTCACCGGCAATGCTCGCGACCTGTGGATCGGTGGCATCAAACCCGTCAAACAGCAGATCGCCGACCTCGACGACCTCGAAGCGCGCGTCCCGAAGGCCGGCAAGGACTTCAAGCGGGCGCTCGACGAAGGGCGCGCGGCCACGCGCGAGTTCGTCGCGTGGCTGGAAGAGCAGGCGCCGAACAAGACCGGACCCTCCGGCATTGGCAAGGACAACTACACGTGGCTGCTGCAAAACGTGTACCTGGTGCCCATGACCTGGGAAGACGAGGTGATGCTGCTGAAACGCGAGCTGGCGCGCGCTCACAGCTCACTCAAGCTCGAAGAACTGCGCAACGAAGGGCTGCCGCCGCTGGTCGCGGCGTCGACGCCCGGGGAATACCGGAAGCGCGCCAACGACGCTGTCGCGAAACTCGTGCAGTTCATCGAGCGCAAGAAGATGCTGCCCGTGAAGCCGAACATGGAGCCGGCGCTGCGCGCGCAGATGGGGGAGTTCGTGCCGGAATCCGCGCGCAATTTCTTCTACATCGCATCGCATCTGGAGCCGCTGGCGCTGTTCACGCACTTCTACCATTGGTGGGACCTGGCGCAGGTGCGAGACGAGCCGCATTCCAGCCCGATCCGCCGCGGCGCCCTGCTCTACAACATCTGGATGAGCCGCGCCGAAGGCATGGCGACCGGCTTCGAAGAGATGACGATGCATGCGGGCCTCTACGACGACAATCCGCGTGCGCGTGAGGTGCAATGGATCATGCTCGCCCAGCGGGCGGCGCGCGGGTTGGGTTCGCTGTATGCGCAGTCGAACGATTATTCGATGAAGCAGGCCGCGGACTTCCATGTGTCGTGGACACCCCGCGGATGGATGAGCCCCACGCTCGACCTGCTCGGATTCGAGCAGCATCTATACCTGCGCCAGCCGGGATACGGCACTAGCTACATCACGGGCAAGTACCTCATCGAGCAGTTGTGGCTGGAGCGCTCGAAGCAGCTGGGCAAGGATTTCAGCTCCATGCGCCTGTTCACGGAGTTCAACGAGGCCGGGCTGATACCGGTATCGCTGATCCATTGGCAATTGACAGGGAATGCACCCGGCGAAGGACCGTGACCGCACGTACCGGGGAACGCCTGTGAGTATATGTCCGTACGTGATCAGGTATTGTTTGGAGGCCACGCCCGGGTGCAGGCTCCGGCAGTCCACATGAGATGCCGCATGCGAACACCGACCTCGATCGTGCTCCTTGCGCTGATGTCGCTGCTGGGAGGTTGCTCCGATGGCGCGGGTAGCCGGGCCGCGCCGCACAGCTCGAAGCTGGTGCTCGGCTTCAGCCAGGTCGAAGCCAAAGCCAACTGGGACACCGCCAACGCCGCGTCCATCCGCGACGCCGCGCGCGACGCCGGCATCGAACTGCGGCTGGAGGACGCGCGCCGCAGCCAGCACACCCAGGTCGCGGCGCTGCGTTCCCTCGTCCGCCAGCGCGTCGATGTGATCGCTTTTTCACCCGTGGTCGAAAACGGCTGGGAAACCGTGCTGCGCGAGATCCGGTCGGCTCGCATTCCGGTGATCCTGATGGATCGCACCATCGAGGTCACGGACGACTCGCTGTACGCGTCATTGGTGGGTTCGGATTTCGTCGAAGAAGGCCGGCGGGCGGCGCGCTGGCTTCTCGATCACCATCGCGACCTGCCCGGCGAGGTCGACATCGTCGAGCTGCAGGGTTCGGTGGGCTCCGCTCCTGCCAACGACCGCAAGCTGGGATTTTCCGAGGTCATCGCCGCGGACCGCCGCTATCACATCATCCGATCGCAGAGCGCCGACTTCGATCGCGTGCGGGCGCGCGAACTCATGTCCGAGTTCCTGGCGGCGGAGGGCCGGCGCATCCGCGTGGTATTCGCTCACAGCGATACCATGGCGCTGGGGGCCATCGAGGCCATCGAAAGCGCGGGCCTCGTGCCCGCGAGCGACATCCTGGTGATCGCCATCGAAGGCAGCCGCAAGGGGCTGGAAGCCATCGTCGCCGGCAAGCTGAACGTGAGCGTGGAGTGCAGTCCCTTGCTGGGCCCGCAGCTCATGGCGCTGGTCCGGGATCTCGCCGCCGGCAAGCCGGTACCCCGACGCGTGATCACCGAAGAAACGGTGTTCACGCGGGAGAACGCCGCGGCGGCACTGCCGAATCGCGCGTATTGAGCTTTCCCGCTAGTTGCCGACCGTCACCTGCAACGCCGCCGACGTGGTGACGTTACCCTGCCAGTCGCGCGCGATGGCAACCAGCGAGTGCGCTCCATTCGTCGCGCTGCCGGTATTCCATTGAATGCTGTAAGGCGCGGTGACGTCTTCGACCCCGAGTAACGCGCCGTCGAGCAGGAATTGGACGCCGCGAACTCCGACGTTGTCAGCCGCGTCAGTGGCAGACACCGTGACGCTGCCGCTCACCGTGGAACCCGGCTGCGGTGCCGTCACCGAGACCGAGGGCGGTACCGTATCAACGGGACCTGCATACGTCAGCGTGAAAACACTGTTCGCGGGAGCCACGAACGAGAATGCGCCGCCTGTGACGGTGACGTCCGCGGCACGCTGCAGGTTGGCCGAGTTCGTCGTGCGGTAGAACTCGAATGCCGGCACCGACGGCAGATTGGTGAGGCTGCCGGCGAACGTGACATTGCTGCCGCCCGCATTGCGCCCGACAATCGTCACGCGCCCCGAAACGGGATGGTGGAACGCGTAGAGGGTCACGTTGCCATTCGATTCCGCCGCCGACACGCGCACACTGCCCGCGGGGATCCACTTGAAGAGCTGCGCGAACTCGTAGAAAGGCTTGCGAGCGGAATAGACGTGGCTCGATGTGCTGTACGAAAGCAGCGCCGGTCCATTGCCCGCATCATTCGGCGGATTCGAGCCCCGTCCGGCATAGATCGCGTGGTTGTAAACCGAGTCGTAGCCGTCCCACACGAGGATTGCCGCCGGCCCTTGCGACATGTGGGCGAGTGCATCCCAGATGTTGGAAACCTCGGTGATCCAGAAATTGCGGCTGGGATACGCGGAGTTGCGAATCGCACCGTCCGCGCCGCCCGAGTCCCCCGCGTAGTTGTGGAACGCGAAATGGTCGAGCTTCGCCATCACGGTGGGCTCGCCCATCAACGATGGCAGGTAATCATTGACGCCACTGCCGATGGCCGCGGTGTCCGGCCCTATCAGGCGAAGATCTCCGAGGCCGATGGCGTCGAGTTTCTGGGCCAGCTTGCGCATGACACGCGCGTACTGCCAGCGATCCATGCGGATGCCCTCGATGCCGTCCCAATCGGGCTCGTTGTTGGGGGCGAAAAGACCGAACTGGAGCTTGCGGTTGTTCCGCGCGTAGTACGCCACCGAAGCGACGGTCTCGACCCACTCGTCTTCCATGGCGGTGGGCAGGTCCGGCCCGCCCATCCAGGCCGGGCCGATGCCCATGAAGTTGAGCATGAGCAGATTGGTGACGCCCTTCTGGTTGAGGTACGCCATGGTCGCCCACAATTCCTCGAACTTGGCGCTCGAGTAGATGGTGTCGTAGTAATTCCAGTTGAACGTGCCCGGGCTGGCATCGTCGTTGGTGGCTTCCCAATCCGCCATGTCGATGACGACGCGCCAGATGGTAGAGCCGCCGTCGAGGAGCTGGTCGATCGCCGGACGCAGCTCGCCGTTGTTCCAGCTCAGCGAGTTCGCGCTGACACCGAACCCGTCGATGGTCTGGAAGCGCTGGTTGCCGTTGATGGTCAACGGCGTGCCGCCGCCGCCCCCGCCGTTGCTGACCGTGATGCTGCGTGCGGCCGAGGTGGTGGTGTTGCCGGCGGCATCGCGGGCGACTGCCGTCACCGAATGCGAGCCATTGGCCACCGAGAGCGAATCCCAGGAGCGGCTGAACGGGCTGCTCGTATCCTCGGTGCCGGCATTCACACCGTCGACCTTGAATTGCACGCCCACCACACGATCGTTGTCAGAGGCGTTCGCGCTCAATGTGACCGTGCCCGAGACGGTCGCGCCGCTCGATGGCGCGGTCAGCGAGACCGTCGGCGCCTGCGTGTCACCGTTGCCTACGACAATAGTCCGTGCGGCCGACGTCGTGATGTTTCCAGCGGCATCGCGGGCGACCGCCGTGACGGAGTGTGTTCCATTGCCGACCAGGGCCGAGTTCCACGAACGGCTGAACGGCGAGCTGGTGTCCTCGGTTCCCGCATTCACGCCGTCGACCTTGAACTGGACGCCGACCACGCGGACGTTGTCCGACGCGTTGGCGCTCAGCGTCACCGTGCCGGACACGGTGGCGCCGTTGGCGGGTGCAGTCAGCGCAACCGATGGCGCCTGCGTATCGCCACTGCCACCGTTGCTCACCGTGACGGTGCGAATCGCCGACGTCGTGACATTGCCCGCCGCGTCGCGCGCAATGGCGCTGAGCTGGTGCGAGCCATTGCTGGCGCCCGTGGTCGCCCATGCAATGGAGTACGGCGCGGAAACATCCTCCGAGCCGAGGTTGTTGCCATCGAGCCGGAATTGCACGCCCGTCACCGCGACGTTGTCGGTGGCATCGGCGGAGACCGTTACGTTGCCCGAAACCGTCGTACCGTTGGCGGGCGCGGTGAGCGCCACCGTCGGCGCCTGGGTGTCGGCGTTGCTCACCGTCACCGTGGCGACTGCCGAGGTCGCGGTGTTGCCCGCCGCATCTCTCGCCACCGCGGAGATCTGGTGGGTTCCGGCAACCACGCCGGTGGTGTTCCACGAAGTCGAAAAAGGCGACGTGGTGTCTTCGGTGCCGACATCGACGCCATCCATCTTGAACTGCACGCCGACGACTCCGACATTGTCGGATGCGTTCGCGCCGAGGGTCACGGTGCCGGAGACCGTGGCGCCGTTCGCGGGAGCGGTCAGCGAGATGGTGGGGGGCGTGGTGTCCGCACCGCCACCGCCGCCGCCTTCACCGATGGGCAACACCATGTCGGTCTGGATTTCCGATTGCGTGAGCGCACGGTTGTAAATGCGCACCTCGTCGATCTGCCCCCGGAAGTACTCACCCCAGATTGAATTGCCGCCGATTCGCAGTGGCATGTTCGACGTCTGGATGTTGCCGGAGATGGCCGTGGTCCTGGTGGCGACGCCGTTCACGTAGAACACCAGCGCCGAACCGTTGTAGGTGACCGCAATGTGCGAGTACACATTCAGCGGCAGGCTCGCGGTGCCATCCGAGTAGCGCGACACGTTGGCAATCCGCACCCAGCCCGACGGGCGCGCGCCATGGTCGGAGTCGGCGGCATACAGTGCGTAACCGAGCTCGGCGGATACTTCCTTGAGAACGACCGTTCGATACGAGGTGCTGGATGTCGGGCGAACCCAGGCCTCGAGCGTCATTCCCGACGTGAGGTCGAGCGAATTGCTGTCGAGGACGTCGATACGATCGTTGGTGCCATCGAAATTGGCGGCTGCGCCGAATTTGGCGGTGGTCGACCAGTTGGCGCCGTTGATCAGTGCCCCGTTGTTGCCGTTGCCAGAGCTGTCCCCCGCCACGGCGCCCGCGCCTTCATCGAATGAATACGCCGCCACCAGCCCAGGCGACTGCGAAAATGCCATCGGCGCACCGAGCATTGCGGCCAATGCGACACTGATGACGGGGAAGGAGCTGAACGTGTGCGGATATTTCATGTGGTGCCAGGCGTTTGCTGTGAGACGGACACTGCTCAGCCTCGGCGATGCCGATTCGAGCGGTTGGCGGACATTTCTCGTTCGGTCAGCGACAGGTTTTGCCGCTGGCCGGAAAATCTGGTGTAGGGTTCGATTACCTGTGGGAACAGTTGATAGGACCCAGTCCCTGCCGCACTGTCGGCGGGACCCTCGTCGCGCTGTAGGCAGAAGCCGCGCACGATACGGCGATCCCGAATATTGGCAACCAGTCGGTGTTAACCGACAGTGTTTGTTTGATCGATGGCCTAACTAGCAAATCCCGGATACCGGCATTTATGGTTGTTTTCCCCAGCATGAAGCCTTGCGCGCGGACTCGATCCGCCAACAATCGAACCAATGAATGAAGTGTTGAACCGCGCCACCCAGGTGCTGCGAGAAGTCTGGGGGTACTCCGCGTTTCGCGGACCGCAGGCGGAGATCATCGAGCATGTGGCGAATGGCGCGGACGCGCTGGTGCTGCTGCCCACCGGCGCCGGCAAATCGCTGTGTTTCCAGGTGCCGGCGCTGATGCGCGACGGGATGGGCGTCGTCGTGTCGCCGCTCATCGCGTTGATGCAGGACCAGGTCGCCGCGCTGCGCGAAGCCGGGGTGCGCGCGGAAGTCCTCAATTCGTCGCTCACCTGGCCCGAGCAGCAGCGCGTGGACAAGGCGGTGCGAGCCGGGGAGGTCGACATCCTGTACGTGGCGCCCGAAAGGCTGGTGACCGATCGCTGCCTCGAGCTGCTGGATGCCAGCACCATCGCGCTGTTCGCCATCGACGAGGCGCATTGCGTTTCGCAATGGGGTCACGACTTCCGCCCCGAATACCTGCGGCTGTCCGTGCTGGCCGACAGGTATCCGCAGGTGCCGCGCATTGCGCTGACGGCCACGGCGGACT
Organism: Steroidobacteraceae bacterium; assembly: GCA_029266835.1. Classification (GTDB taxonomy): domain Bacteria; phylum Pseudomonadota; class Gammaproteobacteria; order Steroidobacterales; family Steroidobacteraceae; genus CADEED01. Next base: position 2,031 of record JAQSWD010000011.1, on the reverse strand, counting down.
CCGTGACGCGCAAGGAGATCCTCACGCGCCTGAAGCTGGGTTCTGCGCGCGTGTTCATCTCCAGCTTCGATCGCCCGAACATCCGTTACCGCATCGCCGAGCGCGATAACGCGCGCCAGCAATTGCTCCGATTCATCCGCGAGGAGCACGCGGGACATTCCGGCATCGTCTATTGCTTCACGCGCAAGTCCGTGGACGAGACCGCGGCCTTCCTGAAGGCCTCCGGCATAAACGCACTGCCCTATCACGCGGACAAGGAGCACGGCACCCGCGGCGAACACCTGGGCCGGTTCATCCGCGACGATGCCGTCGTGATGGTCGCGACCATTGCCTTCGGCATGGGCATCGACAAGCCCGACGTTCGTTTCGTCGCGCACCTCGACCTGCCGAAGAGCATCGAGGCGTATTACCAGGAGACCGGCCGCGCTGGCCGCGATGGGCTGCCGGCGGACGCCTGGATGATCTACGGCCTGGCCGATGTCGTGCAGCAGCGTCGGCTCATCGATCAGTCGCTGTCGGGGGAGGAGCACAAGCGCGTGTCGGGCGCGAAGCTCGACGCGTTGTTAGGCCTGTGCGAGACCGTCGATTGCCGCCGCGTGCGGCTGCTCGACTACTTCGGCGAATCGAGCGGCGCCTGCGGCAACTGCGACAACTGCCTGAAGGCGCCGGATGAATGGGACGCGACCGAAGCCGCGCGCAAGCTCATGTCGTGCATCTATCGCTGCGAACAGGCAAGCGGGTTCGGTTTCGGCGCGATGCAGATCATCGACGTGCTGACCGGTCAGCGCACGGCCAAGGTGGAACAGTACGGCCACGACCGTGTGAGCACCTTCGGCATCGGCAAGGAGCTGTCGGCCCTGCAATGGCGAGCCGTCATTCGCCAGCTGGTGGCCCTGCGGCTCCTGAGAGTGGACTACGACCGGTTCAACATTTTGAAGCTGACGCCGGATGCCCGCGAAGTGTTGAGTGGCCGCAGAGTTCTCAAGCTGCGCAGGCCTTCCGAGAAGGCACCGCGCCAGCGCAAGGCCAGGGGCGAAGAGGCACCTTCGGCGGCGCGCGACGTACTCACGGGCGAGTCGGCCGAGGTATTCCAGGCTCTGCGCGAGTGGCGAAAAGGCGTGGCGAAGGAGCATGGGGTTCCCGCGTACACGGTGTTTCACGATGCGACGCTGCAGGACATTGCCCGATCGTTGCCCTCCTCGATCGACGGCCTGCGTGGAATTTCCGGTGTGGGCGCGACCAAGCTCGAGCGGTACGGCGATCCCATATTGAGGCTCGTCCGGGAGCGCGCTCAGCGCGAAAATCCCCGGGAATTGGCCGATTCCGCGTAGCCATTGGCGCGGGCCATGGCGGCATGTGTATCATCGGCCGGACGAGTCCTGGGGCAACAAACAACAAGAATCAGCCAGCCAGGCTGCTCGATATCGTCGCCCCAGGCGCGCCAATAACAACTAACAGCCACGAGCACAGGGACTGATAAATCATGAACGCACGCAACCTGCTTTTCTTCGATGCCATGCTGACCCCGAAGTTCATCACCGTCATCTACTGGATCGGGTTGGTCGGCGTGGTCATCTCCGGCCTGGGGTCCATTTTCTTCATGGGCTTCCGGTACGTGACCTTGAAACCCCCGCCGGATATCCGGCGGGGAAGCTGGGCGTGTGAACGAGACGTTCAGACGGAGCGTATTTGTTTCGCGCGCTTGAACTTCGAAACCAGCAGGGCGCAGAGCAGGCCGCCAAAGACAGCAACGCCGACGCCAGCGAGGACTATCCTCAGCATGTTGTCGCCCTTGAGGGCGGTCATGAGGACCTGAAAGGAGAACAGCGCGAGCGGAGTCACCAGCATGAATGCAACGTTTTGTCCGACGTTTTGCTTTGAAGCGCTCATGAAGTTGTCCTCGTTGGAATGAATGGCACGCAATTGCCGTACCTCGTACTTTTACCAGAAAAGTGAGAGTGCGGCGTAGTCCTCGCAATTGGCGCGTCCAACTAACTGTTCGGTCGAATCCTGAGGGTCAAACTATCTGAG
>JAQSWD010000111.1 GCA_029266835.1 Steroidobacteraceae bacterium | reverse complement strand
CGCAGAACACCGCGCCGGTCACCGCCAGCGGTTTCTCGCCGGCGACACGATACTTCAGCGCCGCGGCGCAGGCTCCGAGGTACGTCAGCAGCGCGAACAACGTCGATGCCTCGGCCATCAGACCGAACTGCCGGCCCAACGTCGGCGCGATGGTCATCAGGATGACCACGGTGCCGATCAGCCCGGCGATCAGCAGCCCTGCGACCGGCGTATCACCCGCGCGCGTGCGCGCGAAAATCTGCGGCAACAAGCCATGATCCGCCGCCGCGCGGCTCACTTGAGCACTCATGCACACCCAGCCCGCGAGCGTGCCCAGCGCCTTGAGGCCGCCGCACAGCGCGACCAGCGGCCCCGCCAGCGGGCCCAGCATCTTCGCGGCCGCGAGGGCGAAGGGCGCATTCGACGCGGCGATGTCCGCCGCGGGCGCGATGCCGAAGATCACGATACTGGCGGCGATGTAGACCAGTGCCGCGATCAGCACCCCGGAGATGGTCGCGATCGGGATGTTGCGCTCGGGCTTGTCGACCACCGCCGCCGCCACCGAGGCGCTCTCCAGCCCCGTGAACGCCCAGAACACCAATGCCAGCGAATTGGGCAGCGCCTGGTAAAGGCTTTGCCCGCTGACATTCCAGGACGCGCTGAACTGGCCGGCGTCGAACGACGCCCACCCGAACGTGATTACCAGCAGCAGCGGGATCAACCCGGCCACCAGCAGCAGGCCGTCGAACTGCCCGAGGAATCGGGGGCTCACGAGGTTGACGATGGTGACCAGCCACAACAGGAAGATGGTGAACAGCGCGCCCGCCAGCGGTCCTGGCGACAGGCCGAAGAACGAACTGAGGTAGCTGGACGCGGCGAGCGCGATGGCCACGTTGCCGATGAGGCAGGCGGCCCAGTACCAGAGGCTGGATTGCGAACCCCAGAATCGCCCGAATGCATCGAAGGCGTAGGTCGCCGGTCCGCCGGCCATGGGCTTGCGCCGCGCGAGCTTGCTGAACAGTAGCGCCAGGGCCAGCGCGCCCAGCATGCCGATCCCCCAGCCCAGAATCGTGAGGCTGCCGACCGTGGCGAGCGTGGCCGGTAGCAGGAAAATGCCGGAGCCGATCATGTTGCCGGCGACGACGACGGTGGCGAGAACCGGCCCGAGTTTTCTGCGGCCGGACACCAGCGAGCTAACTCGCCAACCGGCGTGACCAGCCGGCGGAGGGCGGCGACGCCTGGTTGCTCTCCGGGATCAACTTCCGCATGCGCGCGCCGAAACTGCGCAGCGCCACTTCGCCCGCGGCCAGCGGTCCCACGCGGTAGCTGCCGGAAGCCATGCCATCCTGCACGCGCTGGATGAGCACGGTGTCCTCGGCATTCACCTGGCGGTTGATGCGCCAATTGCAGTAACGCGCCACCTTCATCTCGCGGCGCGCGTCGGGTTTCGCGTAGCCGATCTCGCGGATCAGGCAGGTGGTGGGCGACACCGGCAGCCACTGCATGATGTCCACCTGGTCGGGGTAGACGTCGAAGGCGAAGTTCGGCCAGAGCTTGAAATAAACCCACGAGCGGCGCTTGTCGGCCGCGAGGTTGGGCGCATCGGGCAGGTGATGCTGGTACATGCGCTCGGCCCAGTTTTTCGAAGGCTTGTCGGAAAGCTCGCCCGACATGCGGTCGACCCATTCCTTCGACTCCACGCGGTACGAAGCGCCAAACAACCTGGTGAGCCCCGGATGCGCCACCGGAATGTGCAGCGCGTCCGAGTAATTGTCGCCCACGTTCTTCCAGTTCACCGTGCGCGGGCGCAGCACCACGCGACCGATGGGCTCGAGCTTCTCGAATTCGTGCGTGGCGATCTCTTCGGCGTAGGGCGCGAGCATTTCCCTGACGCTGGGCCCGTCACCTTGCACGCGCGCGAACACGAAGCCCGCGTAGATCTCCATGTCGACGGGCACCAGCGACTCGCGCGAAATGTCGAGGTCGGGGAAGGCACCGCGATCGCCACCCACCGAGGCGAGCCTGCCGTTGAGGTCGTAGGACCAGGCGTGATACGGGCAGACGATACGCCGGGTGCAATGCCCACGCGGTCCGTCGAGCAGGCGCGCGGCGCGATGCCGGCACACGTTGTGGAACACGCGCACCTGCCCGTCATTGCCGCGCAGGGCGAACAGCATCTCGCCGATGAAATCGAAGACCTGGTAGTCGCCGGGGTTCGGGATCTCGGAGACGTGACAGATCACCTGCCAGGAGGGCTTGAAGATGCGCTCGCGCTCGAGCGCCAGGAATTCGGGGTCGGTGTAGGCCCAGGAGGGAAGGCTGAAGTCGTCGGCATTCACGATGAAGCCGAGTCTGCACCGGCGAATCGCGGAAATGAAGCGGCAGCCGCTCCGCCGGCGTCAGTGGCGCGTCTTGGAAGCCGCGCCGAAGCGGGAGAAGTCGTTGACCGGGCTGGGCAGCGGCGCCGGCCCGATCACGCTGCCATCGCGCACGCGGGCGATGAGCAGCGTCATGTCGTCGTTGAGCGTGGCATTGTGCTTGTTGAGGTCGATGCCCTGCTGCAGGTAGCCGATGCAGGTGGGGAAATCGTCGCGGATCAACGCCTCGAGGCCGCGCTTGAAGGCCTTGAGCGCCGCGGTTTCATCCAGCTCCTCGAGCGGTGCCCATACGGCCAGCGAATGGTCGGGCTGCGACATCGTGAGATACAGCAGGCCGAGTTGCAGGCGCGCGAAGTGCAGCTTGGGGTTGATGTCGAGCGCGGTGTGCATGGCCGCCACCGCTTCCGGATACTCGTTGCGCTGGGCGAGTTCCGCGCCTAACAAATAGCGCAGCTCGGCATTGCCGGGATCACGAACGATTGCCGCGCGGAGGCGTTGCAGCTCGGGAGAATCCATCGCCCAAGCATAGCCCAGGGTTCCCCCGGTCAAGGAAGTTATTTCCGTTATTGGCCACGTTATGCAAAGCGGCCGCGGGCACCTGATCAGAATTCCATGGCGACGGCATGGACGCCGCGAACCACCTTGGCCATGCGCGCATAGTCCAGCGTGTCGGCGGTGTCCCCCGCGCCATGATAGTTAGGGTTGCGCAGGAAGGCGGTGTCCGTGACCATGATGGCCGGCATGCCGAAGCGCCAGTAGCTGGCGTGATCCGAGAAGTCCACGCCCTGCACGAGCGCGGGCGCATTGATGGAAGTGGCGGGCAGGTCGGACGCGCCCTTGAACAAGCCCTTCACGCGGCGCATGGCGCCGAAATCCCGATACCCGCCTACCAGCGCGATGAAATTCCCCTCGTCGGGATACAGGACTTTCAAGGCACTGAGAGGGTATTGCTGGCTGCGCGGCGTGTCGCGGAAAAAGCCGATCATCTCCAGCGACAACATCAGGCGCACTTCGCGGCCCTGCCGGGACAGGCCGCGCGCATGCTGGAAACTGCCCATGGATTCGGTGCGGAAAAAGGGCGGTTCCTCCAGTGTGTATGCCACCAGTTCCACCGGCTGCGTCGGCGGTGTGGCGGCCAGCGCCCGCGCCAGTTCGATGAGCCCCGCGACCCCGCTGGCGTTGTCGTCGGCCCCGGGTGTGTCGCTGCAGGAGTCGTAGTGCGCGCCGATGACCAGCAGCGGGCCCGTCGCCGGGCCGAACCGCGCGATCACGTTCCGATAGGTGCGTCCGTCCACTTCATAGGCCTGCACATCGGTGCTGGCGCCCGTCGCGCGGAATTCGCCCAACACGTAATCAGCGGCGGCATCGAGGTTCTGCGCGTGCTCGAAACTTCGCGGGTGCAGCGTGGAAGAGAGCATGCGCACATGCCGTTCGAGCGCGGCCGTGTCGATGGCCGCATCCGGCGAAGCGATGGCCCGCACCCCGGGCTGCGCTACGCAGGACGCGAGAACCCCGACCAGCAACACCAGCACGGCCACAAACAACCCGATGCGTTTCACCGATTCCATGTCCGACTCCAACGCACCGAACCCACGGAAAGTTTCAGCCCGGTCAGCTTTCCTGGCCCGGGGGCATCAGGCCGGTTTCCAGCCCTCGCGATACACGCGCTTGAGCAACGCGTCGGAGTCGGCGACATTGGTCACTCGCATGCCGGCACCGTCGTACTGGATCTTCTTGCCGGCATTCAGCGCCACCACGCCGAGCAACATGATCTCGGTGAGCTTGGCCGAGTATTCGAACGGGCTGGTGGTTTTCTGCGTGCCGCGGATGGCGTCTATCCAGTTCATCTCATGGCTGGTCTTGATGCGGGCGAAGGTCTGCGGCGGCACGCCCGTGGATTCGTGCAGGGACCTGGGCAGCAGTCGCGGGTTGTAACCGTAGGTATCGTGCAGCAGCTTGCCCTTGGTTCCCACGAACAACACGCCGCCGCCCTTGTTGAATTCCTCGTCACCCATTTCCGCGGGCTTGGGTGGCAGCAGGCCGCCGTCGTACCAGGTCATCTTCACGGCGGGGCGGGCGCCCCTGGCCGGGAATTCGTAGTACGTGGTGGTGGCCAGTGGATAGGTATCCTTGTTGTACGGCGTCGAGGTGGTCTCGATGGATGTCGGATAGTCCAGGTCCAGCGCCCAGAACGACGAGTCGATGAGATGCGCGCCCATGTCGCCGATGGCGCCCACGCCCCAGTCGCACCAGCCGCGCCAGTTGAACGGGTGGTAGATAGGGTGGTAGTCGACCTGGCGCGAGGGCCCGAGGAACAGGTCCCAGGCGAGCTTGTCGGGCGGCGTGAAGCTGCCGAAAGACCCGGCGGCGCGCGTCATCACGCCATTCATGTTCCAGGGCAGCGAACCGGCATTCACGGGCAACGGGGCGGGACGCGGAATTCCTTGCGGCCAATACGCGAGCGGACGGTTGGTCCACACGTGCACTTCGCTCACGGTGCCGATGGCGCCGGACTGGATGTATTCGTTGACCTTGCGGGCATCGTCCGACGAGTGGCCCTGGTTGCCCATTTGCGTCTGCACCCGGGTCTTGGCGGCACGCGCAGTCAGAAGCCGGCATTCCTCCACGGACCAGCACAGCGGCTTCTGCACGTACACGTGTTTGCCGAGGTCCATGGCGGCCAGCGCCTGCACGGCGTGCCCATGATCCGGTGTGGCGATGACCACGGCGTCGATGTTCTTCTGCTTGTCCAGCATCTCGCGGTAGTCGGTGAACCGTTTGGCCTTGGGCAGCTGCGCCTCGAGCGCCTGCCAGTCCTTCACCTGCTGCAGCGAGCGCTCCTTCTGCGCGGCATCGCTCGAGTCGGCGGCGCGCTTGCTGGCGTTCTCGATCTGCTTGGGGATGTCGGCGAAACGGGAGTCGACATACGCCCAGTCCACGTCGCAAAGCGCCACGTGATTCATGCTCGCCAGCGCCTGCAGGTTGGCGCGGCCCATGCCGCCGCAGCCGATGGTCGCGATGTTCACGCGGTCGTTAGCGGAGATGCGCCGCGTGCGTCCGTAGGTACCGGAGGGAAGGATGGTGAATGCCGCCGCGGCCGCGGCGCTGGTCTTGAGGAAGTCGCGGCGCGGCAGCTGTGTGTCTTTACGCATGAGTGGCCCCCGGGAAGTGGTATCCCGCTTTTTACCACTTTGCGCGGGCGGAAAGGTCTGACACGGCGGGCACCCGGGAGCGCCGCCGCGGCTTCAGTTGCTGGCCACCGCGGCCGGAGGAGGAGTCTTTACCTCGTGACCCGGCCCCAGGTGCTTCCAGAGGAATTGATCGATCGCGGTCAGCACGCGCATTTCATTGAAGATCTCCCACCCGCCGTGGTCTTCCTTCTCGAGCTCGATGAGCTCGGTCTTCATGCCGGCCTTGTCCAGCGCCTTTTTCATGGTGCGCGATTGCGCGATGGGCACGATGGAATCCTCGGTGCCATGGATGAGCAGGATCGGTATCTTGATCTTCGACACCTGCAGCGCCGGCGACACGGCGCGGATGCGCGCCATGTCCTTGGACGGATCGCCCATGACCTTGTGCACATACTTGATGAGCTCGGAGTCGGAGCCGTAGGTGCGCCTGGACCAGCTGATCATGTCGTCGAGGTCCGAGATTCCGGCGATGGACACCGCGCACTTGTAGATGTCGGGAGTCAGTGACGCGCCGGCCAGCGCGGCATAGCCGCCGTACGACGCGCCGACGATGCACACGCGCGCCGGGTCCGCTGTCCCCTTGTCGACGAGCGCCTTCACGCCATCGGTGATGTCATCCTGCATGGCGCCGCCCCACTTGCCGTAGCCGCTTTCGGCGAAGGCGCGGCCGAAGCCCGCGCTGCCGCGGAAGTTGGGCTGGAAAACCGCGTAGCCCCGCGCGGCGAAATACTGCACCCACTGGTCGTATCCGAGGTGGTCACGCGATTCCGGGCCGCCATGCGGGTACACGATCAGCGGCAACCGGGTCGTGGCGCCGGCATTCGCGGGCAGCGTGACGTAACCGGTGAGTTCCTTGTCGTCGCGGGCCTTCCACGTGAGGACGAATGCCTTGGGACGAGCCAGGTCGTCGAGAACCTTCCGCCGGCTGCCGACGAGCTGGATATCCTTCTTCTCGGTCTGGTAGTAGTAGTAAGCCGGCATCTCGTTCGGGCCTTCGACATACAGCAGGAAATTCTTGCCGTCATCCGACGCGTCGAACACGTACAGGTTCGCCGATTCGTCGAAGTACTTGCGCAGGCCACGCATGTGCGCGTTGATCCTGGCATCGGTGAATTCGCAGATGCGCACATGGGAGTAGTAGCAGTAACGCTGCACGCCTTTGCCATCGTGCGCGATGCGCGCCGAATCGATGTCGTAGGTGGCGTGCTCGACGACGGGTTCGCCGAACGACTCCTTCTTGAGATCGTATAGATAGATGCCGAGGCGATCGTGCCCGGCCGGATGCGCGATGACGTAGTACTTGTCCGGGTCTTCCGAGGCGCCCACGGGCGCATATTCCTCGGCTTCCTCGCGGTCGCGCAGGCGCATGCGATAGAACTCGCGCCACTTGTTCTCGTCGTCCTTGCGATACAGGCGCACGGTGCGATTGATGACGGACTTGCGCACCACGGGCCTGCCGTCGAGATCCAGCCACCAGTCGACGACGCTTTCCGAGGGCCTCTCGACCTGCTCGCCGCGGCCGGTGTCGACGTTCACCTTGAACAGGCTGCGGCCATTGGAGCCGTCGAGCTGCATGAGGATGTGCTGCGGATCCTTGGGCAGCAGGCTTTTCACGTCGCCCAGGTCGAAGGCGCCTTCCAGCGCGGCGTTGCGGTTGTCACCCAGCAAGGGCACGACCTTGGCAGTGGCGCGATCCACCGAGAACAGCCGGTCACCGAGCTTGGAGATCTTGGTGCCCGACACCGTGAAGAAAGTGGTGGCGTCCTCGGGGCGAACGCGCGAGCGCATCAGCAGCTTGTCGTCGGTCTTCCACTGGACGGTGACCATGAAGAACAGCAGGTCCTTGCCGGCATCCGTGAACTGGATGCGTTGCAGCGGTTTGCGTTCGCCGGTAGTGAGGTCGAACGTGACGAGGATGTCGTCCTTCTCGCGGCGGACGATGGCGGCGACATACCGGCCCGATGGCGAGATGGCGGTGTCCACCAGGTTCAGCTCGGAGTAGAGCTCGTCGAGCGTGGGAGGTCGCGAGGGTGTCGGTGCGGCGTCCGGTGTGGCGTCCTGGGCGAAGCAGGGCGTGAGACCGAGCAGGCAGATGGCGGCGAAGGCCTGGGCGAAGGCGACAGCCTTCCGCCCGTGCGTCTTGTTCGAGTGGATCAAACTGGCGCCCTCCCAGACGTAGTTTGATCCGCAGTCTAGTCGTTGCCCACGCGGCGTTCGAGTCCGATCCCCGCTATTTCGAAACCGCGACGGAAGTCACGGATGTGCTTGGACATCCAGTCCTGGGCCTGTGCGGCATCCTGGGCGCGGATGGCCGCGGTGATGCGTTTCTGGGCCGTGGCCACGCGCCCTGCCGCCTGCGGCACCTTGCGGATCAGGGTGGCGAGTGACGGTTCCAGCATCTGCACCAGCGGCTCGTGCGCCAGCATGAACACGCCGTTGTGCGTGGCTTCACCCACGGCGCGGAAGAAGCCGGCTGTCTGCTCCACATCGACACCGGTGGCGACGATGGCCTCGATGCGCGCCAGGTCCTTGGGCTTGCGCTCGCGCGCCGCGGCCGCCGCAATGGGCGGTTCGATGGCGGTCAGCGCCTCCCAGACATCGTGATAGCTGACGTCGTGCAGGGCGAGCGCGCGGGAGACGCCATCGGCCACGGTGCGGCGCGCTGGACGCGTGACCATCATGAGTTTCGAGCCGCGCTCGCGCTTGAGCACGCCGTTGGTTTCGAGCTCTCTCAATGCTTCGCGCACCGTGCCTCGGTGAACACCGAACTGCCGCGCCAGTTCCATTTCCGGCGGCAGACGCTCGCCTGGATTCAACGTGCGCGTGGTGATGCGCTCGAGCAGCGCCGCGGCCACCTTGCGGTAGGCGGGCTCGACGCGGATGGGCTCGAACTCAGCTTGTGGCTTCATAGATCTCGCGGCCGATGAGCATGCGGCGGATTTCCTGCGTACCGGCGCCGATCTCGTAGAGCTTGGCGTCGCGCAATAGCCGGCCCGCGGCGTAATCGTTGATGTAGCCATTGCCGCCCAGCGCCTGGATGGCCTGCAGGCAGTTCTGCGTGGCGTGATCGGCGCCGAACAGGATGGCGGCGGCGGCGTCCTGGCGGGAACACCGGCCGGCATCGCAGGCGCGGCCGATGGCGTAACAATAGGCGCGCGAGGCATTCAGCGAGGCGTACATGTCGGCCACCTTGGCCTGCATGAGTTCGAAGGTGCCGACGGGCTGGCCGAACTGCTTGCGTTCGTGGATGTACGGCAGCACCAGGTCGAGCGCGGCGGCCATGAGTCCGAGCGGGCCGCCGCCCAGCACGGCGCGTTCGTAGTCCAGGCCCTTCATGAGCACGCGGACGCCGCCGTCCACCTCGCCCAGCACGTTCGCGTCCGGCACGAAGCAGTTCTCGAACACGAGTTCGCAGGTCGACGAGCCGCGCATGCCGAGCTTGTCCAGCTTCTGCGCCGTGGAATATCCGGCGAAACCTTTTTCGACGATGAAGGCGGTGATGCCGCGCGGGCCGGCGGCGGGCGTGGTCTTGGCGTAGACCACGGCGACATCGGCGTC
>JAQSWD010000110.1 GCA_029266835.1 Steroidobacteraceae bacterium | reverse complement strand
CGGCAGGCGGACATCCTCAAGCGCACCACCGACGCGCGCTTCCGTACCGTGTTCGAACTGGCCTCCAGCGGCATCGCGCTGCTCGACCCCGAGCTGGTGTACCAGGACGTGAACCCGGAGTTCTGCCGGCTGGTGGGACGCACACGCGCCGACATCATCGGCAAGCATTGCAGCGACCTGATGGCGCCCAATCCAGAAGACCTGTGCAAGAAGCTGCATGTCGCGCTGTCCGACGGCGGACACTGGGAAGGCACCATGCCCGTGCAGCGGCCCGACGGCAGCGTGGCCGATGTGGAGTGGCGTTTCGTCGCCGAGAACGGCCACGGCGCGCGCATCGCCATCGCCACCAATGTCACCGAGCGCGAGAAGCTCCTCGCCAGCGAGCGCGCGGCGCGTACCGAGGCCGAGCGCAGCAACCGGCTCAAGGATGAATTCCTCGCCACGCTCTCGCACGAATTGCGCAATCCGCTGAACGCCATGCTGGGCTGGGCCAGCGTGCTCAAGCGCAAGGGCGTGACGCCGGCCATGCTGTCGCAGGGCATCGAAGCCATCGAGCGCAACTCCCGCATCCAGAGTCATCTGATCGAAGACCTGCTGGATTTCGCCGGCATCCGCTTCGGCAAGATGCGCGTGGACCTGGAACCCATCCTGCCGGCGCGCGCCGTGACCGCGGCCACCGAGGTGGTGCAATCACAGGCCCAGAAAAAGAACGTGACCATCAACGTCAGCGTGTCCGATCCCGACGCGTACGTGATGGCGGACGATTCGCGCCTGCAGCAGGTGGTGTGGAACCTGCTGACCAACGCCATCAAATTCACGCCCGACGGCGGGCGCATCGAGGTGCGCGCCGGTGTCGTCGACGGAAAGTACGAGATCGCGGTGACCGACACGGGCCGCGGCATCGCCGCCGAGTTCCTGCCGAAGATCTTCGAACGCTTCAGCCAGCAGGAAACCGGCACGGGCAAAAGTTTCTCGGGACTGGGTATCGGCCTGACCATCGTCAAGCACCTGGTGGACATCCACCAGGGCACCATCGACGTGCAGAGCGAGGGCGCCAGCAAGGGCTCGACGTTCCGCGTCCGGCTGCCGCTGACCGAGCAGCGTCCCACCGCGACGCCGGCGGATCAGACCGCGCGGCTGCGCCAACTCCAGGTGATGGTGGTCGAAGATGATCCGGATGCGCGCGCGCTCATCGTTCGCATCCTCAACGATGCCGGCGCGCAGGCCAGCGAAGCGGCCAGCGCCGAACAAGCGCTCGAGAGCATCCGCAGTCACAAACCCGACGTGCTGATCAGCGACATCGGCATGGCGCAACTCGACGGCTACCAGTTCCTGCGCAAGCTGCGCGCGTCGGGATTCAGCGAGACGGGTCTGCCGGCGATCGCGCTTACCGCGTTCTCGCGCATGCAGGATCGCGCCGACGCCCTGGCCGCGGGGTTCCAGGTGCACCTCGCCAAGCCCGTGCGCGCCGAAGCGTTGATCAGCGCCGTGGTCAATCTCGCGCGCAAATGACGCCCGGCTAACCATCCTCCACACCGGCTGCCCGGCATCGGCGGGTTGTGCGCCGCCATATAAAAGCATGAGGAACTGGGTTACGCTCCCGGCGTTCGATCACTGCAGGCTGATCACGCTCGTGCAGGGGGGCGTTGATGAATTCGGCGAGTTCGGAAGTTGGCACAGACCGGGGCACGGGCACGACCCAGGCGACCACGGCACCGCGTCACCCACCGGGCCCCAAGGGCCTGCCGGTCATCGGTTATCTGCTGCCCTTCCTCAAGAACCCGATGGAAGCCGTCACTCAGGTGGCGCGGGAATACGGCGGCATGGCCCGCATTCCGATCCGCGGCAAGTACCTGTACCTGTGCTCCGATCCGGAAATGCTCAAAGAGCTGCTGATCACACATCGCACGAAGTACATGAAGAACATCCGCTACCGCCACATCCAGGCGCTGGTGGGTCAGGGTCTGCTGCTCTCCGAGGCCGCCGAATGGCGCCGCCAGCGCGTGATCACGCAGCCCGCGTTCAAGCCCGACACGCTCGATGCCCAGGTGGGCTGGATGGGCGAGCACACCGAACGTTTCCTCGATCGCTGGAAGGCGCATGCGGATCGCGGCGCCACCTTCGACGTGGAGCCCGATTTCAACCGGCTGGCGCAGTTGCTGTCGGGGCGTTTCCTGCTGGGTGAGCCCTTCGCCGATATTGCCGACGAGTTTTGCGACATCGCCGCCGACGTGAAGAAACACTGGCCGGCGCAGCCGCGCAACCTCATCGCGGCGTTCATGAAACCGAACCCGAAGAAGATCGCGCTGTTCGACGCGGCCATCGAGCGCCTCGACAAGTGCCTGCTGGGCTTCGTGCAGAAGCACCGCGCCACGGACTACGAAGGCTGCGGCGTGCTCACGCGCATCGTCCGCACGTCGCGCGAGGAAGGCAACCTGTTCGACGACAAGTCGCTGCGCGACCAGTTGTCCACCATGTTCTTCGCCGGCCACGAGACGTCGGCGACGGGCCTGTGCTGGATCCACTGGGCGCTGTCGAATCACCCGGCGGTGCGCGCGAAACTGAATGCGGAAGTGGCCACGCTGGGCGGCCGCATCCCGACGGCCGAGGACGTGCACCACCTGCAGTACACGCAGCAGGTGATCGAGGAATCGCTGCGACTGCACTCGCCCATCCACGCCATCTCGCGCGTGGCCATGGAAGACAACACCGTGGGCGGTTTTTTCATACCCAAGGGCCAGACGGTGGTCATCAGCATGTATGCCATCCACCGCCAGGACCGCCTGTACCCCGATGCCGAGCGGTTCGATCCGGACCGCTTCGCGCCCGAGGAAGTGGCCAGGCGCCACCGTTTCGCGTACCTGCCCTTCGCCGCGGGTCATCGCAATTGCATCGGCGCCGCGCAGGCCATGATCGAACTCAAGTTGATCGTCGCGCGCATCGCGCAACGCTACGTGCTCACGCTCGACCCCACGCAGAAGGTGGACCCCGCGCCCGGTACCACGATGTACCCGCGCTACGGCATGCGCATGAAGATCACGCACGCCCCCGGCCAGACAAACAACAGCCCCGCCCCATGAACCAGCCTTCACGCAACGAGCAGGCGCGCCAGTTCTACAACGCCGCCGGCACCCTCTCCACGGACTTCTCGTTCATGAATTACGGCTTCGCGCCGCTGAGCGCGGAGCTCTCTGGCAGCACCGAGCCGGAGAAGTACTGCCTGCAGCTGTATCGCCAGTTGATCGGCGGCACACCACTGCAAGGCAAGCGCGTGGTGGAAGTGAGCTGCGGGCGCGGCGGCGGCGCGGCGCACGTGGCGCAGGGCTTCGGGCCTGCCGACTACCTCGGCATCGACATCAGCGAGAACAACCTGACGCTGGCGTCGAAGCGTTTTCCGGGCGTGAAGAATCTGCGGTTCCAGCAGGGCAATGCCGAGGCGTTGCCGCTGGAGTCCGGCACCATCGACGTGGTGCTGAACGTCGAGGCCTCGCACCTCTACGACAACCCGGCGAAGTTTTTCGCCGAGGTGCATCGCGTGCTCGTCCCCGGCGGGCGCTTCCTGCACGTGGACCTGCACTGGCAGGACAAGGACCCCCCGGCCATGATCGCTGCCGCCGGTTTCAGGGTGGACGAAGTCGTCGACATCACGAAGAACGTGGTGCGGGCGCTGCAGGAAGACAGCGAGCGCCGTGAAGCGCTGGTCATGACCTTCCCCGAGAACATGCGCAAGGATTTCCGCGACTGGTCGGGTGTGAAGGATTTCCGCGCCTACAATCGCCTGAAGAATGGCGAGTGGCTGTACCGCATCACGCGCGCCACGCGCTGACCCACACGCTCAACGCAGCACGCGCTGCAGTTCCTCGAAGCTCACCGGCTTGACCAGGTGATCGTCGAACCCCGCGACCAGCGCGCGTTCGCGATCTTCTCGCTGCCCGTAACCGGTCAGTGCCACGAGGATCACAGGGTGCAGTGCCATGCGCTGGCGCAGGCGATGCGCCACCTCGTAGCCGTCCATTTCCGGCAGGCCGATGTCGAGCAGCACCACGTCGGGATTGAAGCCTTCGAACATGTCGAGCGCCGCGCGTGCCCCGTAGACGGTTTCCACCACGTGGCCTTCGAGCAGCAACAATTGCCCCAGTGACACGGCCGCATCCACGTTGTCGTCGACCACCAGCACCCGTCGTTTGCGGTATCGCGAACTCTGCGCTGGCGCCGCTTCCACGACGGGTGGCTGGCCTCGAGGCAGACGGATCGTGAAGGTTGCGCCCCGGCCGAGGCCCGGGCTCTCCGCGGTGACTTCGCCGTCATGCATCTCGGCCAGCTTCTTCACCACCGACAGGCCGATGCCGAGTCCGCCCTGCGCACGGTCGAGAGTGCGGTCCGCCTGCACGAACAGATCGAAGACCTGCGGTAGCACATCCGCGGAGATTCCCGCGCCATCGTCGGCGACCTCCACGGCGATCTTGTCGCTTTCGCTGCGTACCTCCACGCGGATGTTGCCGCCGTTGTGCGTGTACTTCACCGCGTTCGCCAGCACGTTCACCAGCATCTGCACCAGGCGCGAGCGGTCGGCGTTCACCCACAGCGTCTCGAAGCTCGACACCAGCGAAATGCGCTGATGTTTGTCGCGCGCCATGGGCGACACGGTTTCCAGCGCCTGCTCCAGAGCCTCCGACAGCGGCAGGTCGGTGCGCTGGAGGTCGATGCGTCCCTGCGAAATGCGCGATACGTCGAGCAGGTCGTCCACCAGCCGCGTCAGATGCGTCACCTGCCGTTGCACCATCTCGATGGGCGGCTGCGCGGATCGGTCGTTGAATAGTTTGCGCGAGAGGATGTGCGCGGCGTTGCGGATCGGCGCCAGCGGGTTGCGCAGTTCGTGCGCCAGCATGGCCAGGAATTCGTCCTTGCGCTGGTTGGCGTCGCGCAGGGCGCGCTCGGCGCGGAAACGCTCCGTGGTATCGGACCCTTCGATGAAGATGCCGGTCACGTTTCCGTCCGAGTCGAGGATGGGTTGATAGACGAAGTCGAGATAGCGGCGCACCGTCCCGCCTTCCTCATCGCCCTGGAACGTGAACTCGGCGCCCACGGCGGCGAAGGCCTGCCCCGACTCATACACGCGGTCGAGCAGGGCGAGATACCCCTGCTCCACCGCTTCGGGCAAGGCCTCGGCCAGAGTTTTGCCGATGACGTCGCGGCCGGGAATGAGCTGCGAGTAGGCCGGGTTGACCATCTCGAACACGTGATCCTTCCCGCGCAGCATGGCCATGAATCCGGGCGCCTGTTCGAACAGCCGCGCAAACCTTTCGCGCTCGAAGTTGAGGCGGCGTTCGGTGAGCACCTGCTGCGTGGTCTCGCTGCAAATGACCAGCACGCCGCCCACGTTGTTGGGCGCCGTCGGCTCGTCGATCGGTCCGTAGCTGTAGGTCCAGTAGATGTCCTCGACCTTGCCATGGCGATGAATGACGAGCTTCTGGTTCTCGTGCCAGGTCGCGGCGCCGCCCGCCATGACCTGGTCGATCTGCGGCCCGATCACATCCCAGATCAATGGCCATTGCGTGCGCGCGGGCTGCCCCAGCATGGACGGATGCTGCTCCGGACCCAGCGAACGGCTGTAGGCGTCGTTGTAGAAGCAGATCAGTTCCGGGCCCCAGAAGATGAAGATGGGATGCTGGGTGGTGAGCAGGATGCGCAGCGCCGTGCGCAATCCCTGCGGCCAGTGATCGGGTGCGCCCAATGGACCCTGCTCCCAGGCGTGGGCGCGAATCCGCTCGCCCATGTCGCCGCCCCCTGAAAGGAATTCAAGGTCGGTTCTTGTTGTATCTGACATCGTCGACTCCGGTGCGGAGCCCAGCGTACCACTCCGTCGGAAGGCGCCTCTGTAGGTTAATCTTCCCGCGTGGGATGGCAGTTCTGGATCGATCGCGGCGGCACCTTCACGGACATCGTGGCCAGAAAGCCTGATGGCTCGCTGATCACCCACAAGCTCCTCTCGGACCATCCCGGTCGCTATGACGACGCCGCGGTGCAGGGCATCCGCGACCTTCTGGATCTGCCGGCGTCGGCGCCGCTGCCCGCCGCGCTCATCGACAGCGTCAAGATGGGGACGACAGTGGCCACCAACGCGTTGCTGGAGCGCAAGGGCGACCGCACCGTGTTCGTGACCACGCGCGGATTCGCGGATTCGCTGCGCATCGCCTACCAGCACCGGCCGAAGCTTTTCGTACGTCGCATCGAGCTGCCCTCGATGCTCTACGAGGAAGTGGTCGAAGCGGACGAGCGCGTGAGCGCTCAGGGCGAGGTGATCCGCGCGCTGGATCTCGGCGCCGCGGAACGCGACCTGCGGGCGGTGTTCGCGCGCGGCATCCGCGCCTGCGCCATCGTGCTGCTGCACGGTTACCGGTATTCCGCGCACGAGCAGCAACTCGCGACTCTCGCGGCCGACGTTGGCTTCACGCAGGTGTCAGTGTCGCACCGCGTGAGCCCGCTGATGAAGCTGGTCTCCCGCGGCGATACCACGGTGGCGGACGCCTATCTATCGCCGGTGCTGCGCCGGTATGTCGACAAGGTGTCGTCCGCGCTGCCTGGCACAGCCCTGCAATTCATGCAGTCCTCGGGTGGACTCAGCGAGGCCAGCGCCTTCCACGGCAAGGACGCCATCCTCTCGGGCCCGGCCGGCGGCATCGTCGGCGCGGCCAGCGCGGCACGCGCCGCGGGTTTCGATCGCGTCATCGCCTTCGACATGGGCGGCACGTCAACCGACGTCGGCCATTACGCCGGCGACTACGAGCGCGCGCTGGACGTGGAGATCAGTGGCGTCCGGCTGCGCACGCCCATCCTGCGCATCCACACCGTGGCGGCGGGCGGCGGCTCGATCTGCCGCTTCGACGGCGTGCGACTGCGCGTCGGGCCGGAGTCGGCGGGCGCGAACCCGGGCCCCGCGGCGTATCGACGCGGCGGGCCGCTGACGGTCACGGATTGCAATGTGCTCCTCGGGCGCATCCAGCCGGATTTCTTCCCCGCCTTGTTCGGCGCACGCGGCGACGAACCGCTGGACGCGGAAGTCGTGTCGCGAAAGTTCGACGAGCTCGCGAAGTCGCTGCAGGGGCGGCCGGAAACCGTCGCCGCTGGCTGCGTCCGCATCGCGGTCGAGAACATGGCCAACGCCATCAAGAAAATCTCCGTGCAGCGCGGCCACGACGTCACCGGCTACACGCTGGTGTGCTTCGGCGGTGCCGCCGGCCAGCACGCCTGCCAGGTCGCGGAGGCGCTGGGCATGCGGCAGGCGCTGGTTCATCCACTCGCCGGCGTGCTCTCGGCTTACGGCATCGGCCTGGCGGAAACGCTGGTCATGCGTCAGCGCACGGCCGAGGTACCCCTCGACGCGGCCTCGCTGGAAAAGCTGCGCGCGCCCTTTGCCATGCTGGAGCATGAAGCCGGCGCCGAGCTCATCAGCCAGGGTTTCGGCATGGCGGACATCGATATCGCGCGCACCGTGCTGCTCAAATATGACGGCACCGATTCCACGCTCGAACTACCACTGGACGCGGATTCCACCGCCGACTCGCTCACGCGCGCGTTCCTCGATACCTACCGCGTGCGCTACGGTTTTCATGTGCCCGGCCGTGCGCTGGTGATCGACACGCTGGGCGTCACCGCGCGCGGGCGCAACCCCGATGCCGCGGCCAGCCCGCGCACTTTTCCGCCGCGCGACGGCCGCCTGGCGAGCAAGGCCACGCGACGCGTGTTCTTCGATGGCGAATGGGTAGCGACGCCCTTCTTCGATCGCGAAACCTTGCGGCCCGGAGACATCATCGATGGGCCTGCGGTGATTTTCGAGAACAACACCGCGGTCGTTGCCGAACGCGGCTGGCGCGCTTCGCTCACACCGGGCGACGACCTGATATTGACCAAAGCGCGTGCGGAGGCCAGTACGCGCGCGGCGATCTCGACGCAGGCGGACCCGGTGCTGCTCGAGATCTTCAACAACCTGTTCATGGCCATCGCCGAGCAGATGGGTGTGACGCTGGCCAATACCGCAAGCTCGGTGAACATCAAGGAGCGCCTCGATTTCTCCTGCGCCCTCTTCGACTCCGCCGGCCAGCTCATCGCCAATGCGCCGCACATGCCCGTGCATCTCGGGTCCATGGGCGAGTCCGTCCAGGAAGTGCTGCGCCGGCAGGGCGGCGCCTTCCGTGCGGGCGACGCCTTCGCGCTGAACGCGCCCTATGCCGGTGGCACCCATCTGCCCGACGTGACCGTGGTGATGCCGGTATTCCTCGCGGGCGCCGGCACGCCGCGGTTCTTCGTGGCGGCGCGCGGGCATCATGCGGACATCGGCGGCCTCACGCCGGGTTCCATGCCGGCCGATTCCCGCAGCATCGACGAGGAAGGCGTTCTGATCGACAGCGTGCCCGTGGTCGCTGGCGGCGAATTCCGCGAAGCGGAGCTGCGCCAGTTGTTAGGTGGCGGGCGCCATCCGGCACGCAACATCAGCCAGAATCTCGCCGACCTGCGCGCGCAGGTGGCCTCCTGCCAGAAAGGCATCACCGAACTGCAGGCCATGGCGGCGCATTACGGGCTGGACGTGGTCGAGGCCTACATGCAGCACGTGCAGGACAACGCCGAGGCCGCGGTGCGCCAGGTGATCGGCGTGCTCGAGGACGGCGAGTTCCGTTACGAGATGGACAGCGGCGCCGTGATCCGCGTCGCCATCCGCATCGATCGCGAATCGCGGTCGGCCACCATCGACTTCACCGGGACCAGCGAACAGCAGCCCGACAACTTCAACGCGCCCTTGCCGGTGACCCGCGCGGCCGTGTTGTACGTGTTCCGCACGCTGGTGGACGACGAGATCCCGATGAACGCCGGCTGCCTGAAACCGCTGCAGCTCATCGTGCCCGAGGGATGCATGCTGAATCCACGCTACCCGGCCGCGGTGGTGGCCGGTAACGTCGAAACGTCGCAGGCGGTGACGGACTGCCTTTACGGCGCACTGGGCGTGCTCGCCGCCTCGCAGGGAACCATGAACAACTTCACCTTCGGCAACCAGCGGCACCAGTACTACGAGACCATCAGCGGCGGCTCGGGCGCCGGCCCGGACTTCGATGGCAC
>JAQSWD010000109.1 GCA_029266835.1 Steroidobacteraceae bacterium | reverse complement strand
ACCGTGGTGACCCATCGCTGCGGCCGAGATCCTTGCCCACGATATTCCCCGGGTTGAGGGCAAAACGCAGCGGCCATGCGCGGCGCGGTGACCACGCGGTGCCTATCAGCAATCCGATCGCTGCGCCCAGCGTGCTCAAGGTATACAGGTTTCTTGCGTGCGCGCGCGCACGCAATGAGGCGGGCGTCGGCCGATCGCCCGGCTGCCGCCCCGCCGGACGGTCAGGTCTCCTAGCTACCCTCTGCCGCTCCGCTGCCCCGCGCGGCCGGGAGCGGCGCGGCTGGCGCCGCCGCGGGCAAACCCAGCAAATCCCGAACACACTTCGCGACGGCTCGCACCTGCGGCTCCTCCATCATCTCGAGATGACCGCCGGGCAGGAGAAAGTTCTGCACCCGCCCTTGCGCCACGATCTCCCAGCGATCGACATAGTCATCCGGCCAATGCGCCCCGTGAAACAGATGGACGCCGCCCGCATAGGGGCGATGTCGATACTGGTTTACCATCCGCATGCCGAACTCGATCACGTTGCGCCGCACGCGGGCAGCTTCGTCACCCGCATCCACGGGCAAAGCCCGTGGATCGGCGGGGGCCGGCCAGTACCTCCGGCCCATCTCCTGCACGAGGTTGGCGACGTATCCCTTGGAGTGCGCGATCAGGTAACGAGCGGCGCCGGCTACACCCAGCGCCCGCAGCGCCCTGGTATGGCGTGCGAGCTTCGCGCCGACATCGTCTCGCGCCGCGGGCGGCGGAGAGTTGAAAAGGCCGAGAAAGGAAACCTGCTCCCCGTCTGCCGAGAGGCGCCGCGCCACTTCAGTTGCGATCAGCCCGCCCATGCAGAACCCGAAAAGTACATACGGCCCCCGCGGATGCCGCTCTCGGATGGCTTGGTAGTAGAGATCCGCCATGTCTTCGACACATCGTGCCGGATGATAGGGCGGCGCCTTGCCGTCGAATCCCACGCGACTCGTGACGGTGTCGATGCGCAACCCGAGATGGGTCGCGAGTTCGACGAAGATGCGATCGACACCATGCACCCCGATCACCGCAGCCGGTGAAGGGCCCTCACCGAGGGTTTCCCACGTCGCCCAGGCATCCGGCGCTTCGTCGGAACGCTCGGTGATCGCGAGCGCCAGCGCTTCGAGCGTCGGAGCGCGATGCAAGGCGTCCGCGCCCAACTCGACGCCCAGGCTCATGCGGATGCCGAGCGCCACCTGGACGGCGCGCAGCGAATCGCCGCCCAGCAAAAAGAAATTGTCGGTGACGCTGATCTGCTCGACTGCGAGGACTTCGCGCCACAACTTGGCAATCTGGCGCTCCGTCTCGTTGCGCGGCGCGATCACCTGCCGCGTGCGCTGCAAATGAGTGATGCGCTCCGGATCCGGCAGAGCTTTGCGATCGACCTTGAGGTTCGGCGTGAGCGGCAGGCTTGGCAATTCGATGAAGATCGCCGGGATCTCGTAATCGGGCAGCGACGTTGCGAGCGCGGCCCGCAACGCATCGTGATCCGACCCGTTGCTTCCGGCGGCTGGCGTGACGTAAGCAACGAGACGTTTCTCGCCCTTGCGGTCCTTGTGCGCGATTACGGCGGCGTCCGCCAGTTGCGGCAGACGTCGCAACGCCACCTCGATGGCGCCGAGCTCGATGCGGTGACCGCGAATCTTCACCTGGCTGTCGGCGCGCTCGAGGTATTCGAGCGCGCCGTCCTCGCGATAACGCACGAGATCGCCGGTTCGATACATTCGCGCTCCTGTGCGGCTCGCGAAGGGATCGGACACGAAGCGCTCAGCGCTGAGCTCGGGCAGGTTCAGATAGCCGAACGCAACCCCGCTGCCGCCGATATAGAGTTCGCCCGCGACGCCCGTGGGAACCGGTGCGCCGCTCGCATCGAGAACATACAGTCGCGTGTTGGCGATCGGTCGCCCGATGTGGATGTCGCCCTGCGTCAATTGCGCCGAAGTCGACCAGATCGCCGTCTCCGTCGGGCCATAAACGTTGACCACGGGTCGGCCGAGCGTCTCGAGCAGATCCTGTTCCAGCGCCTCTCCGCCGAGCAACAGCGTGCGCAGCCGGCGCAGCGCATCGAGCGCTCCGGGCACGTGACAGAGCATCCGCGCCAGAGCGGGCGTGCACTGCAGATTCGTGATGCCGCGCGATTCGAGCAGCTTCACGATCGCAAGCGGATCGGTGGAACTGCGGCAGATGGTGACGGCCAGTCCGCGCGTCAGCGTCCACAGCAGCTCGATCACCGAAATGTCGAACGAGATGCTGGTCACCGCGAGCCATGTGCCTCTCGGGTAGGAGGCGACATCGAGCACATCGTCCATGCCGGCGAAGCAGTTGAGCACGTTGTGATGCGTGAGCATCACGCCCTTCGGTCGGCCGCTCGATCCGGAGGTGTAGATGACGTAGGCGATGTCCCCGGACTGCGCGCTACGCGCCAGATGCCCTGCCGAGGCCTCCGGCGACCGATCCTCTGCACGGGCAGACGCCGGCACGTCGTCCACCGGCAGCATCCGGATGCCCGCCGCAGCAAACCGATCCGCGTGCCGCGCACTGACAGCGAGCAGCGCCGGCCTGGCGTCCGACACCATGAACTGCAGTCGTTCGTCGGGGAACGACGGATCGAGCGGCACGTAGGCAGCGCCCGCCTTCAACGTCGCGAGCATGGCGACCAGCATGCCGATCGAGCGGTCGACGCACAGACCGACGAAGGAACCGCGCGTCACGCCGAGCACGGCCATCTGCTGCGCGAGACGATCAACGGCGCGCGCGAGTGTCCGAAAATCGAGTGACGTTCCATCGCATGTGACGGCAACACGCTCCGGATACCGACCCGCGGCCATTTCGAAGGCAGACGACAGGCACGAGCAATCGTCCAGTGGCTTGTCGGTGGCGTTCCACGTGACGAGCAGACGCTCGCGCTCCGCGGCGCCAAGCATCTCCATCGAAGACACAGTGCGGTCCGGATCGTCGGCGAATGCGGCGAGCAAATTCTGCAAATATGCGGGCACCCGCTGCATGACCCCGGATGCGAAGCGTGCGCTATCCCAGGAAATCCGGATGCGCAAGTCGGGCAGCGCCGTGACATTGACCGTGATCGGTACGGCGGTGTGCTCGCGATAGTCGATCTCGCGCTGGCGCCAGGCGTCGCCTTCGCGTTTCAGGACCTCATCCAGGTCCATGTGGTCGTACACGAGCGCCGATTCGAACAGCGGCGCGCCGCTGTCGAGACCGCACCACTTCTGGATGTCCGCGATCGCCGTGTGCTCGTGATCCCGCACCTCGTTCTGCAGTTCCCGCAACCTGTGAACCAGCGCGCGGAAGCGGAGCTCGCGGGCGAGAGTCGCGCGCACCGGCACCGTGGTGACGAACATGCCGACCAGCCTCTGCATGTTCGGCACTTCCGGCCGCTGTCCCGAGCGCACCTCGCCGAAGACGACGTCGGTCGACGCGCTCAGCCGTCCGAGCAGGATGGCCCACGCACCTTTGACGACGGTACTGAGCGGCAGCTTCTCTCGCTCGGCAACCTCGCGGATACGCCGACCCAGCTCGCGATCGACGACCTGCTCGAAACTTGCACGTCCGATCGCCGCGATTGCCGGCTTCGGCAGCAGCAGCGGCGCGGTTGTCTCGAAGCCTTCGAAGACTGCGCGCCAGCACGATTCGGCGGCGCCGCGATCGCGGCGCGCGTACCACGCCATGTAGTCGCGGAACGTCCCCGCCGGCGGCAGCGCCGCCTCCGGGTCCGCATACCACGCGAACAGGTCCCGCAGGACATTGAGCGCTGATCGTGCATCCACGATCGCGTGCGGGTGCGAGAAGACGAACCGGAAGCCGTCCGCCGCGCAATCGAAGACCGTGACCCGCCAGAGCGGGCATCCCGCGAGGTCGAATCCGCGCGCGCGGTCCTTGCGCAGGAATGTTTCGAATGCAGCCGCGCGTTCCGCGGGCGTGAGACTGCGCCAGTCGATCAGAGTGCTATCTACTTCGGGACTGTCGACGACATGTTGAAAGAATTCGACCCCGCGCACGATGAATCGGGTCCGCAGACCCTCGTGGCGGTTCATCACCGCCTGCCACGCGCCTACGAGCCGGGGCATGTCGAGCGGCTCGGCGATCTGCACGAAGCACTGCTGAACATCGATGCCGGCGTGGGGATGGGCGGATAGCGTGAGGGCCATCCCCTGCTGTAGGGGCAGCAACGGGACGGCTTCGGACGCCGTAAGGGTCGGAAGCATCAAGGGGGTGTCCATCGACCTGATCATGGAAATAGTCGGTCAGACGCGCGCTCGGCACAACGGGACTGCTTCACGGTCTGAACGTACGGTTCGTAATAGGCCTAACGACCGCAGGCGAGGCACGCGCCAGGGCCGTGCCTCCGGGCCGGCGAGAAGGGGCCTCAGGGGTGACATCCGCCTTTTCGGCCTGGACTGGAGAGAAACCGCTAGCTTGGTGACATGCGTATAGGTAGGCGCGAGAACCGCGCGCCGGAATCGTGAACAAGGCAACAAAAAAAGCAACTGCGTCCGCTTAGGGGCTGGTGCTGCTGAACAACGGCACGACGTTGCCCACCGCTTCGGGGGGCCATTCAGGCGAGGCTACGGGTGATCGACTGCAGCGGCGGAAGTAGATTGGCCAGGAGCGTGGCTGCGATGCGGCGACCACAAACTCACATCACGTTCGTAGTGGGCGCAGGTTGCAAGGCCGATGGCCTCGATTCTCATGATCTCAACGGCGGCACTGGCTTTACGTCAGGAACCGGTGGCGAGTTCACGTTTGAGGACGATGGCGTCCTCGCGACCGTCGGGCGCCTGGTAGTAACCGCGGCGAATGCCGATTTGCTCGAATCCCAGCCGTTGATACAGACGGATGGCGGCCAGATTGCTGGGCCGAACCTCGAGAAAAGCCTCGCTGACACCGGAAGTCTGCGCCCTCTCCAGCAAGTGCTCGAGCAGGCGCCGGCCAAAACCCAGGCTGCGGTACTCCTCGCGCACGCAGACATTGAGCACGTGCGCTTCGCCGGCGCCCAGGCTCATCACGCCGTAACCGATGATCTGCCCCGACAGGTCGAGCGCGCGGCAGGTGTACCCCACGCGCAGGCAGTCGCGGAAAATGTTCTCGCTCCACGGAAATGCATAACTGCCTTGCTCGATGGCGGCGACATCGACCAGGTCGATCTCCATCATTGGCCGGATGTGGACTTCCGGTACCTCGCGCAGGTCTTCGCGACGGGCGGCCACTACGCACTTCCCCCGTCGGCCAGGGATCCGCCGAGGATGCGTGCATGAATTGCACGCGCGAACTTGAGGTCTTCCCAGGCCTTGCGCTTGTCGGCCGGCGCGCGCAGTAGATAGGCCGGATGATAGGTGATGACCAGAGGCGTGTCGGCCTCGCCGAAGCGGTGCAACTTGCCACGCAGGCGGGACAGCGGCACGTCGGTTGCCAGCAGGTTCTGCGCGGCGATGCGCCCCACGGCCAGCAGTATCTTCGGCTTCAGCAGCGCGATCTGCTTCGACAGGAAAGGCAGGCAGTTCGACACCTCCTCGGGTCGCGGATCGCGGTTGCCGGGCGGCCGGCACTTGAGGACGTTGGCGATGAACACGGTCTCGCGCGGCAGCCCGATGGCCAGCAGCATGGCGTTGAGCAATTGCCCGGCGCGGCCCACGAACGGCTCACCCTGCCGGTCTTCTTCGGCGCCTGGCGCTTCACCGATGACCAGCCACTCGGCTCGGGTGTTGCCCACGCCGAACACGGTCTGGGTACGCGACTTGCAAAGCTGTTCGCAGGCCGTGCAACCGGCGACCTGCTCTCGCAGGCCCGGCCAGTCGTCGGCCAGCGGCCCACGCACATAGCCGGCTGGCGGAGCCAGGCGCGGCGCGGGAATTGTCGCGCGTGCCGGCGCCTCGGTACGAGGCGATGCCGGAAGCGATATCGACGGCGGAACCCGCGCGGCCGCCGGTTCGGCGACCTCTTCCACCGCACCCCGCGGAACCCAGCGATCGATGCCGAGTGCTTCGAGGTAGGCGTTGCGCAGCGGGTTCATGGCGCCCTGCTTCCCTGGCGTGTCAGACCGTGCTGGGGGCACGCGGCCGCCGCAACTTGCGGACTAACCACTGCACCGGACCGTAGGTGGCGTAGGAGATGAACATCGCGAACAGCATGGTCGGCGGATCCACGCTGATGAGGAACAGCATGGGCACGATGACGAAGATGATGTACGAGAACTTGACGCGTGCGTTCACGTCGACCTGCTTGAGGCTGAGGTAGCTGAACGAGGAGACCATCAATGCGGCCGCGTATCCCGTCACCGCGAAGGCCAGGATCAGCCCGGGAAGACCCGGCTCGCGCCACTTGGCGAAGAACCAGACGAAGGCGGCAACCGTGGCGGCGGCCGACGGACTGGGCAGGCCCTGGAAGTAACGCTTGTCGCCGCTGGCCGAGACCGTGTTGAAGCGGGCCAGGCGCAGCGCGGCGCAGGCGGCGTAGAAAAACGCGACCACCCAACCGAACTGGCGCCACTCGCCCCCGTATTCACCGATGCGCGCCACGCCCCACTGGTACACCAGCACGGCCGGCGCCACGCCGAAGGCCACCATGTCGGCCAGGCTGTCGTATTCCTTGCCGAAGGAGCTTTCCGTGCGCGTCCAGCGGGCCACGCGGCCATCGAGGCCATCGAATGCCCCGGCGATGAACACGGCCAGACCCGCCAGCGCGAAGTTGCGGTCGATGGCCGCGACGATGGAGTAGAAACCGGAGAACAGGCAGCCGGTGGTGAGCAGCTGTGGGAGCAGGTAAACGCCTCTGCTCGGCGGAGTTGGAGTGTCTGGCGTCACGGCCGGCATCATAGGCGAATCCCTCACCTGATACACTCTCGCGCCTTTATGCGCTGGTCCCAATACCCGGTCAATACGACCAAAGAAACTCCCAATGACGCCGAAGTCGTGAGCCACCAGCTCATGCTTCGGGCGGGCATGATCCGCAAGCTCTCATCGGGCATGTACACCTGGATGCCGCTGGGCCTGCGCGCCATGCGCAAGGTCGAGAATATCGTGCGCGAGGAGATGAATCGTGCCGGCGCCCTGGAAGTACTCATGCCGGGCGTGATTCCCGCCGAGCTGTGGGTGGAATCCGGCAGATGGGAGCAATTCGGCCCCGAATTGCTGCGCCTCAAGGATCGCCATGAGCGTGACTTCTGCCTGGGACCCACGCACGAGGAAGTGATCACCGACATCGCGCGCAACGAGCTCAAGAGCTATCGCCAGTTGCCGGTCAATTTCTACCAGATCCAGATGAAATTCCGCGACGAGCGCCGGCCGCGGTTCGGCGTGATGCGCGCGCGCGAATTCCTCATGAAGGATGCGTACTCGTTCGACATCAGCCCCGAAGGCATGGCGAAGAGCTACGACGCCATGCACAAGGCCTACACCGCCATCTTCACGCGCCTGGGTCTCAGGTTCCGCTCGGTGGTGGCCGATACGGGCGCGATTGGCGGCAGTGCGTCCGAGGAATTCCATGTGCTCGCGGATTCCGGCGAGGACGCCATCGCCTTCTCCGACGGCGACAGTTATGCCGCCAACATGGAAATGGCCGTGGCGCTGCCGCCGGCCTCGCCGCGCCCCGCTCCCTCGGCCGCGATGAGCGAGGTGGCGACTCCCGCCGCGAAGTCCATCGCCGATGTGGCGGCGCTGCTCAAACTACCCGCCGCGCAGCTGGTGAAGACGCTGGTCTATGAAGGCGATGACGGACTGGTCGCTTTCCTGGTGCGTGGCGATCACGAACTCAACGAGGTCAAGGCCTCGAAGCTCGCGGGCGTGGCCAAGCCCATCCGCATGGCGTCCAACGAGGCCATCCAGGCCGCGGGCGCGGAGCCGGGCTTCATCGGCCCGGTGGGTTTCAAAGGCCGCCTCTACGCCGATCACTCGGTGCTGGCGCTCGCCGACTTCGTCGTGGGCGCGAACCGGAAGGACGCGCACCTCACCGGCGTGAATTGGGGCCGCGACCTGCCCGAGGCGACCGCCGCCGACCTGCGCAAGGTGGTGCCGGGTGATCCCAGCCCCACGGGCAAGGGAACGCTGTCCATCGCGCGCGGTATCGAGGTCGGACATGTGTTCCAGCTGGGCCAGAAATACAGCGAGGCCATGGGCGCCACCGTGCTCGACGTCTCGGGCAAGGCGTCCACGCTGTACATGGGCTGCTACGGGATCGGTGTGACGCGCGTCGTTGCCGCCGCCATTGAACAGAATCATGATGCGCGCGGCATCATCTGGCCGGACGCCATCGCGCCCTTCCAGGTGGTGGTCGTACCGCTCAATGCCAACAAGTCGCCACGTGTCAAAGAGACTGCAGAACGCCTGTACCACTCGCTCCTGGCATCGGGAGTCGACGTGCTGCTCGACGATCGCGACGAGCGTCCCGGCGTCAAGTTCGCGGACTCCGAGCTCATCGGCATTCCGCACCGCGTGGTCGTGGGTGACCGGGGCCTCGAGGCCGGCAAGCTGGAATACCGGCATCGCCGCGCGGAAGCCGCCGAGGAATTCCCGGCCGCAGACGCCATGGCGTTCATCATCGGCAAGCTCGGCCGGAAGCCGGCCAACTAGCTACCGGGGCCGGAGTATGTCGCGCGCCCTCCTGCTCCTGCTGATCTCGATGCTCTTGCCCCTGGCGGGGCGCGCCGCGCCGACCGCCGATGCGCAGCGCGAGCCGGAACTGCGCGCCTCGGTGCAACACGCCATCGACCAGGCCGAATGCTTCGAGGATCAGTACGACTCCGCCGTCTGGTACAAGATGATGGAGCCGCGCCTGCGCAAGCGCGTGCCCGATCGCGAAGAGCGCATGCTCATCCTCAAGAACGTTTTCTGCGAAGCCAATCGGCCCGGCGAGATGCGCATCCCGCCCGGACTCGTGATGGCCATCATGGAGATCGAGAGCAACTTCAACCGCTACGCCGTGTCGTACGCCGGCGCGGTCGGGCTCATGCAGGTGATGCCTTTCTGGCCCGAGTCGTTGGGGATGCGACGCCACCAGCTCATCAAGGCGCCCGAGAACATCCGCATGGGCTGCGCCATCTTCCGGTTCTACATGAAGCGCGAGAAAGGCGACATCGCGCGCGCGCTGGC
>JAQSWD010000108.1 GCA_029266835.1 Steroidobacteraceae bacterium | reverse complement strand
GCCGCGCGCCAGGTGGTGAAACCCTGGTGATGCCGCTCGTCCAGCGCGGCGCCCGCGGCGGCGCCCAGCATGGGCAGCGATGCGTACAAAGCCGCCTGAGATGCGCGAAGGATGCGGTTACCCATGCCTCACTATGGCGGCAAGCGCGCGCGCCGGCTTCCGTGCCAGCCACAGCGCCATACGCAATGCTCCCTACCCTTGCGAGCCGCGCCGGGCGATGCAATTCTCGCGGCCCATGCTTTCTTCCGAACTCGTGCCCAGCGTCCTCGATTCCGCGCCGGACGCGATGATCATCATCGACTCGAACGGCATCGTGTTGTTCGCCAACCGCCAGGTGGCGGCCCTGTTTGGCCACGAGGCCAGCCAGGTGATGGGCCAGCCCGTGGAAATGCTGTTGCCCGAACGCTTCCGGCATCGCCACGTCGGACACCGGCAGGGCTACGCGGCCAATGAACGCGTGCGGCCCATGGGCATGGGGCTGCAGCTCTTTGGCCGCCGTGCCGATGGCAGCGAATTCCCCGTGGAAATCAGCCTGAGCCCCCTCGAACAGAACGGCGAGAAGAGGGTCGCCGCGGCCATCCGCGACGTCACCGAGCGCAAACGCGTCGAGGCCGAGCTGGTCGAGGCGCGTGCGGAAGCCGAACACGCCAACCTCGCAAAGAGCCGCTTCCTCGCCACGGCCAGCCATGACCTGCGCCAGCCTCTGCAGACGTTGAGCCTGTTGAGCGGCGCGCTCCGGCGCATGGTGAAGGACGCCGACAGCCAGGACGTGCTGCAGCAGCAGGAAGCGGCCATCGACGCCATGTCGCGGCTCATCAATGCGCTGCTCGACATCAGCAAGCTCGAGTCCGGCGCCATCAAGCTCGAACCCGCGGATTTCCCGCTGGGCCCGTTGTTCGACGAATTGCGCAGCGATTTCAGTGGCCTCGCCACGAGCAAGGGCCTGCGGCTGGTCGTGGACGCGCCGCAGGCGCGCGTGCATTCCGACCCGGCGCTGGTCGCGCAGCTGTTGCGCAACCTCATCTCCAACGCCATCAAGTACACGCCCAGCGGTTCGGTCGAGTTGTGTTGCCAGACCGGCGGCGGCAAGGTGCGCATCGAAGTGCGCGACAGCGGCGTGGGAATCGCCGCCGACCAGCTGCCGATGATCTTCGACGAGTTCTACCAGGTGGGCGTTTCGCCCAACAGCTCGCGCGAGGGTTATGGCCTTGGGCTGTCGATCGTGCGCCGCATAGCCAAACTACTGGACCTGCACATCGACGTGCGGTCGGAGCCTGGCCGCGGTTCCGTGTTCGCGGTGGATCTGCCTGAGTCCCGCGAGTCGGGCGCCGCGAAGGCCGCGCCGCGCGCGGCGCAGGCCGAAATGCCGGCCGCGACGAATTCGCGCATCCTGCTGGTGGAGGACGAAGCCGGCGTTCGCAATGCCATGCGCACGTTTC
The DNA here is from genome assembly GCA_029266835.1 of Steroidobacteraceae bacterium. Taxonomy (GTDB): domain Bacteria; phylum Pseudomonadota; class Gammaproteobacteria; order Steroidobacterales; family Steroidobacteraceae; genus CADEED01. The sequence goes on along the minus strand of JAQSWD010000108.1, from coordinate 7,804 downwards.
TCAAGATCGAAGGGTTCGAGGTGGTGGCGGCCGCGACGGCCGAAGAAGCGCTGTTGCAGCTGCAGGACGACACGAGTTTCGACCTGCTGATCACGGACTATCACCTGGAGGCGCGGCGCACGGGAACCGAGGTGATCGCCGCGGCGCGCGCGGCCATCGCGCCGGATTTCAAAGCCATCCTGGTCACGGGCGACACTTCATCGGCGGTGCGCGAGTTGCCGGTGGACGCGCGCCTGCGCATCGCCAGCAAACCCATCAACTCGAAAGAGATGCTGTCGCTGATCCGTTCGCTGCTCGCGCTGTGACCCACGCGGCCTCGGCCGCCGGTTCCGTTTCATTCACCAGCAGGATGTCGCTGTCGGTGGCTTCCATGACGCGGCGGATCACGCCCGGCGCGAGCGGCGTCAGCCCGCGGCGCCGCGAACGGCCACCCAGTACCAGTACGTCGTAGTTGCGTGCCGCCAGCAACGGTGGCAGGCGCGCTTCGGGCTCACCGGCGAACATCTGGATGCGCTCGCAGCCCACGTGAAACTCGCGCACCAGCTTCGACAGCCGGACGGCACGCGCCATCCGCAGGGGTTCGTCCTGCGTTTCCGTTTCGGTGTAGAGGATGTCCAGGTTACCGTGCAGCCTCAGCGCCAGAAAACCCGCGGCCTGCAGGATGCCGCGTGCGAGGCCCGCGTGTTCATCGTCGGCGACGTTCACCGCCGCCGCGAATCGCACCGGGTTTTCCCAGTTCCGCGTGCGCGCCAGCAGCAGCGGCACGGGGCATGCCCGTGCGAGCCGCCAGTCGCTGTCGGTCAACGCGAAACGCCGCAGGGCGTGCGGACCCGCGGGCGCCTTGACGACCAGGTCCGCGCGCGTGCGGGCGACATGATCGAGGATGCGTTCGTGCAACGGCCGATCGGCATCGGGCTCGAGCAGCAGGAAGATCACGGTGGCGCGAAAAGGCGCGGCCAGCAGATTGGCGCGTGCGCGGACGGTGGCCGCTTCATCGGCGCTGGTGCTCACCGCGAGGATGGTCGTGAGTTTTTGCATGAGTCGAAGGTTGGCAGGCGCCGCGCCAGCTTCACATTCGCCGTCACACCTATGATGTCCGTGGTATTGCGTACTCCGCGGGCGCCCTGCCGTGCCGATAATCGAGCCATGTTTTCGCAGGAAACCCAGGCCCTGATGGAGGCGGCTGTCGATGCCATCATCGCCATCGACCATCGGGGGCAGATGGCGGCGGTGAACCGTGCCGCCCAGCACATGTTCGGCTATCGCGACTTCGAGCTGGTGGGGCGCAATGTCAGCATGCTCATGCCGGAGCCCGATCGCAGTGCTCACAACGGCCACCTGCGCCACCACCTCGACACCGGTGAACAAGGAATCATCGGCATCGGGCGCGAAATCATGGCCCAGCGCAAGGATGGCAGCCTGTTCCCGGCGCGGCTTTCGGTGGGCCGCGTACCCGACAGCTCGCCGCCGCGCTTCGTCGGCCTGCTGCGCGACGTCACCGCCGAGCATGAGGCCACCGCGGCGCTGAAGCTGGAGCGCGACCGCGCCAACGCGTACCTCGAGCTCAACGACGCCATCCTGATGAGACTGGATGCCGAGCGCTGCATCCGCGAGATCAACGCGCGAGGCAGCGACCTGCTGGGCGCGCCCGCGGAAGTCATTCTCGGCCGCAACTGGCTGGACCTCACGCGCGACGAGAACGAGCGGGAGCGGGGGCGGCTGATGCTCGCCAGCGCGCTGGCCAACCATGCCTCGCGCGAACGCGAGTTCGAGGCCGTGGATTTCGCCGGCGCGCCGCGCCGCATCCACTGGCGCTGCATCGCGCTGCGCGCCCCGGATGGCGCACCCGGCGGCTGGCTGGTCTCGGGCGCCGACGTCACCGATCGCGCACGCCGCGAAGAAAGCGCGGCACTGGCGCAGGATCGCCTGACGCGCGTCGCGCGACTTGCCAGCATGGGCGAAATGGCCACGGGCGTCGCGCATGAACTCAACCAGCCGCTCACGGCCATCACCACCTACGCACGCGCCTGCGAGCGATATCTCGCGATGCCAGAGCCCGACTTCGCCGAACTCAAGGAGGCCGTGCGCGAGATAGGCGCCGAGGGGTTGCGCGCGGGACGCATCATCGACCGGCTGCGGCAACTGGTGCGCGGCGATGAACCCTCGGAACTCGTGCCCATCGACCTCACTGCGGTGGTGGAGGACTTGCGCCCGCTGCTGGCCGCGGACGCGCGCGTGTTCGACACGCGCCTGGAAATCCACGCGGGGCCGGACCTGCCGCGCGTGCAGGGCGATGCCGTGCAGCTGCAACAGGTGATCCTCAACCTGGTGCGCAATGCCTTCGAGGCCCTGGAAGGCGCAGGCGCCAGCCCCGGGCAGCGCGTGGTCCGCCTCACGACTTCGCGCACCGCCGGTGGCGAGGTGGAGCTGGAAGTGCGCGACAACGGTCCGGGATTTCCCGCGGAAATGTCGGGGCGGCTGTTCCATCCATTCGCCACCACCAAGAAATCCGGCACAGGGCTGGGGCTGGCCATGAGCCGGACCATCCTGCAGTCACATCGCGGTACCATCGGCATCCGTGAGGCGGCGCCGAATGGCGCCTGCGTATACATCAGACTTCATTCCGCGGAGGAGCGGGCGTGACCCACAAACAACCCATCGTCATGGTCGTGGATGACGACTCCGGCGTGCGCAACGCCATGCGTTCGCTGCTCAAGTCCGTGGGACTCACCAGCCAGCTGCATGGCTCGGCGCAGGACTTCCTGGAAAGTTATGACCCGCTGCAGCCCGGCTGCCTGGTGCTCGATATCCGCATGCCCGGCATGAGCGGGCTCGAGTTGCAGCAGGAGCTGAACATGCGCGGCGCCACCATCCCGGTGATCTTCATGACCGGGCACGGCGATGTGCCCATGGCCGTCGAAGCCATGCAGCACGGCGCCTTCGATTTCCTGCAGAAGCCTTTCCGCGACCAGGACCTGCTCGACCGCATCCAGAAGGCCATCGTGCGCGACGGCAAGCTGCGCGAATCGCTGGGCGAACACGAAAGAATCCGCGCGCGGCTCGAGACACTCACGGAGCGCGAACGCGAGGTGCTCGACCTCATGATCCAGGGCAAGCAGAACAAGGCCGTGGCGCAGGAACTGGGCGTGAGCCCGCGCACCATCGAAATTCATCGCGCGCGCGTGATGGAGAAGATGGACGTGCAGTCCGTGGCCGAGCTGGTGCGGATGATGCTCGACCAGCGGCAGTCCGCTACCGGGCTTTGATCGGCTCCGCGTCCGCCGAGCCATCGGGCGGACTGTGCGGCGCCTGCCATTCCACCCGGGAGAGCCAGTCGGCCAGGCCCTTGATCTGCTGGAAGTCGAGTGGCGCCAGCAGCTTGCCGTGGGTACGCGAGAGTTCCGGCCTTCGGCCATCCACCGCATCGTAGATCTGGCGCGATAGATAGGCCGCGTGCTGGCCCGAGATGCGGGGGATGCCCCGCGCGTCGTCGCCCCCGCCCTGCGCGCCATGACAGGACGCACAGCGGGCGGCGTAGACCTGCTCGCCCAATTCGACGTCCTCGCCATCGCCGACGCCACGTGCTCCATCGCGCGGCATGTTGCTGATGAAGAAGGCGACATCCGCCAGGTCCTGCAGCTCCAGCACCACGGTATGACTCGTGGCCACCCCTTCCATGCGCGGATCCCAGCGCTTGCCGTGGCGGAAATCCACGAGCTGGCGCAGGAGCACGCGGTAATGCTGGCCCGCGATGCGCGGCACGGACCCCGTCGCCTGGCCACCACCGTCGGCGCCGTGGCAGGCCACGCAGTGAGTGAAGATTCCCTCGCCGCGTTCCGCGTCGGCCTTGAGCTTGATGGCTGTATTGAAGTCCCGGCTGGCACGCGGCGCGGCGGACGCCGGGGTGGTGAACAGCACAGTGGTCGCCAACAGGCATGCGAGCGCGGATTTCATCATCCGAATGTAGCGTTACGCGCGTCGCCGCGCCCATCCGTAACAGTCCTGATCCCGCTAGGCACCGATGCGAATGATGCCCGCCGGCGCGGCGGACTAACCTGCCGACGTCAACCCGCCGCGAAGGAAAGGCCATGAACATCGCCATGAACGACGTGAATGTGAACGGAACGCAGCGGCCCTTCATGGAGCACCGCTGGGGCCAGCGCGTCCCGCTGGATTTGCCGGTTCGCCTGGAGCTCGCCGGAGAATTGCTCGCTCATGGCCGGATTCAGGATGCCAGCATCAGCGGCGCCTACGTCACCACGGACACGAGGTTTCCGGCGCTCGCCGCCATCGAAGTCGTGCTGCGCACACCGACGGGACGCACGGCTCTGCCGGCCTGCGTGGTGCGGCGCGCCGACGGCGGCGTGGGCCTGGAGTGGCGCGACATGGCGTGCCCTTCCCTGGTCGCGCTGTTGCGCGAAGCCGGCGGAACTGAGCTCTGGTGCAAGGACCGGACGTTCGGCCGCGCGTAATTGACTGTGATGGGCCGTGCTGGCCTGCCCGTACTCAAGGCAGGCTGACCGCGGTCACGCGCCAGATCACGTTGCCCACGTCATCCGCCACCAGCAGCGCGCCGCGCCGATCGATGGCCACGCCGACGGGGCGGCCGTACGCCAGGCCCCGGTCGTTCACGAAGCCCGTGAGCACATCGAGCGGCATGCCCGTGGGTTTGCCGGCCCTGAACGGCACGAATACCACTTTGTATCCGGACGGTGGATCGCGATTCCACGAGCCATGTTCGCCGATGAACATGCCCTCGCCCAGATGCGTCGGTAGTTTGGCGCCGTCGGAGTAGACCAGGCCCAGCGGCGCCACGTGCGCGCCCAGTGCGTAGTCAGGCGCGAGCGCGCTGGCGACGAGATCGGGTCTCGGCGGTTCGACGCGGGTGTCCACGTGCGGTCCGAAGTACGAGTACGGCCAGCCGTAGAACGCGCCGCGTTTCACCGACGTCAGGTAGTCAGGCACCAGGTCGTCGCCGAGTTCGTCGCGCTCGTTGACCACGGTCCACAGTTGCCCGCCATGCGGCTCCCAGGTCAGTCCGTTGGGATTGCGCAGCCCGGTTGCAAACAGCCGCTTGTCGCCGGTAGTCAGATCCACTTCCCAGATCGCGGCGCGGCCGGCTTCCTCGTCCATGCCGTGCTCGGCCACGTTGCTGTTCGAGCCCACGGTGGCATAGAGCCGGGCGCCATCGGCGCTGGCGATGATGTTCCTGGTCCAGTGGTGATTGCGGTCGCCCGCGGGCAGTTCGGTGATGCGGGTGCCGCTGCCATGAATCGAGGTGTCGCCGGTTTGATAGTGAAACCTGACGATGGCATCGGTGTTGGCCACGTAAAAATCGTGCCCGACCAACGCCATGCCGAAAGGAGAATGCAGGCCGGACAGGAACACGCTGCGAACCTCGGCGACGCCGTCGCCATCGGCGTCGCGCAGCAAGGTGATGCGATCCGCGGAAGGCGTGCCCGCGCCAGCCCTGGCCTGCACTTTCTTCATCACCTTGGCTTTCACGCCCTCTTCGTCCTTGGGGCGCTTCGGCGCATTGGTCTCGGCCACGAGCACGTCGCCGTTGGGCAGCACATGGACCCAGCGTGGATGCGAAAGTGCGCCGGCGAACGCCGTGACGGCGAGGCCGCCGCCTGGCGTGGGTTTCATCCCCGGCGGCCAACCTCTGGCTTCGGCGATCTTCACCCGGGGAATGAGTTTCGGATGCTCGGGCGCGGCGAGCTGCGGCGTGGGTCCGACGGTGGTTGCGGGCGACGCTTGCGGCGCGGAGTCCGCGGTGACCAGCGCGCTGCAGGCCGCAAGAAGCAGGCAGCCCGGCAATACGAGGGCCAGCGACAGATTCGGCCGGAGGCGCGATTGCGCGTGACGCATGGCATCCATGTTAGACAGCACCGCGCCGGGCGCTGTAGGAAGGGGGCTCGGCCCCTCGGGGACTTGCGGGAACGGGAACGGCCGATCCCTTACACTGCCGCGATGCTTCGCACCATCCTGGTCTACGGCGCGTTGCTCGCCGCGCTGGCGGTGGGCCTGCAGTGGCTGGAATTCCAATATGTCATGCGCACGCATGCCACCGAGACCTACGTGGTGCTCATCGCCGTGGCGTTTCTCGGGCTGGGCCTCTGGGCGGGCGCGCGGCTGTTCCGTCGTTCGCCGCCGGGCGAGTTCGTGGGCAACCCGCAGGCGCAGGCTTCGCTGGGCATCAGCGACCGCGAGCTCGAGGTGCTGAAACTGCTGGCCGCCGGGCATTCGAACAAGGAAATCGCGCGGCAGCTCGAGCTGTCACCCAACACCGTCAAGACGCACATCGCCCGGTTGTTCGAAAAGCTCGAGGCCCGGCGCCGCACCGAGGTCATCCTGCGCGCCCGCGAGCTGGGCATGATCCGCTGACCGGGCGGCGGCAATGGCTCTGAATGGGTTATTTCGCGCCGATCACCCTTTCTTACGATTGCCGCGGAAGCGCATCCGGCCTGAGATGCGCCCTCCTTCAACCACAGGTGCTTCATGACCGGAATCATCATTCGTTACGGAATCATCGCGGGCCTCATCGTGGGCATTCCCATGCTCTGGCGCATGCTGACCGCGGACCCGAATTCCACCGATCCGCTGGGCGGCATGCTGGTCGGATACCTGACCATGCTGGTGGCGCTGACCGCCGTGTTCCTCGGCGTCAAACACTATCGCGACAAGGTGCTCGGGGGCGCCATCCGGTTCCTGCCGGCGTTCGGACTGGGGCTGGGCATCAGCGCCGTGGCCTGCGTGCTCTACGTGATCGCCTGGGAAATCTCGCTGGCGTACAGCGATTTCGATTTCATCGCCTGGTACTCGAACTACATGATCGAGGCCGCGAAGGCCCAGGGCGCATCGGCAGAGCAGCTGGCCAAGGCCGCCGCGGACGCCAGGGACTTCGCCGACAGCTACGCCAACCCGCTGGTGCGCATCCCGTTCACCTTCATCGAGATGTTTCCAGTGGGGTTGCTGGTGTCGCTGATCAGCGCGCTGGTATTGAAGAACAGCCGCGTGTTGCCGGCGCGTACGTCGGCGTGACACGGCCACGACATCAGGGCCATGTGGCCTTGGCCGGCTCGGTGAACAGCGGCGACTCGGTGCGGCGCAGGTCCGCGGCCACCTGCTCCATGCGACGCATGGCGCGCAGGTGGTTGCGACCGGCGATCTTCATCACGTCCTCGTCGCTGTAGCCTCGCTTGAGCAGCTCGGCGAACAGATAGGGATAACGCGTGACGTTGGCGAGGCCGGTGACCATGGTGGCCTCCTCGGCATCGTAGTAGTCGGCGCCGATGCCGATGTGGTCGATGCCAGCCACCTTGCGGATGTGGTCGATGTGATCGGCCACGTCGGCGATGCTGGCGCTGGGTAGATTGGCCCGGGTCCAGTCCTCCACGCCTTTCTTGACGCCGGCGTCATCGGCGGCCTGCGCGTGCAGGCGGCGCGTGGCGGCCTCGCGCTTGTCCACCCAGACCTTGCCGTCTTTGGCGATGAACGGGCGGATGAAGTTCACGTGCACCACGCCGCCGTTCGCCGCCAGCGACTTCAGCACGTCGTCCGGCACATTGCGCGGATGCGGGTTGAGCGCGAACGCGTTGGAGTGCGAGAAAATCACCGGCGCGCGCGAGGTGCGCAGCGCGTCGCGCATGGTATCGGCGCTCACATGCGAGAGATCCGCGAACATGCCGAGGCGATTCATCTCGCGCACCAGCTTGCGGCCGAGATCTGTGAGGCCGTAGTTCTCGGCGCGATCGGTGGCGGCATCCGCCCAGTCGAGATTGTCCCAGTGCGTGAGCGTGAG
>JAQSWD010000107.1 GCA_029266835.1 Steroidobacteraceae bacterium | reverse complement strand
GGCCAGTTGTGGCCGACGGATGGGCCGCTGCGCACAGGCATGTCGCACATCGAAACGGCCCTCGAACAGGCGCAGGGTGCTGCCCAGCCCATTGCTCGCGAGCAGGCTGACCTGCTTGCCCGCACCGTGGAGGACAACGTCGCGTTCATCGTGAAGAACTGCAAGCTCCCCGCCGCACCAGACGCCGCGCTGCACGTGCTCATCGGCCGCATGTTGGCGGCCGCTCATGAGCTGAAGGGCGAGCGAGCAGGCGAGGCGATGAGTGAGCTTGCCGCCGTGTTGCAGGACTACCGCAACTCGTTCGACCACGCTCCGGCGATCGCACCATGAGCCGCGTCGACGTCGCGGGCGGCGAATTCAATGTCGACGCCGCGCTTCTCGCCGAAGGATTCGGGATGGATGCGGCACTCGTGTTGCCCGCCCTGCGCGAGCGCCGCATCACGAGCCTGTGCGAACGCGGCGTCGATGAAGATGCCGGACGCAACCGGCTCACGTTCTTCTTCGGGCGGCAGCGTCTGCGCCTGGTCATCGACGATGCGGGAAACGTTCTCGAGTGCCGCATCGACGAGAAGCAGTAGCAAGCGCGACGCATCCGAAGAGGGCATCAGCCGGATTTGTCGCGGGCATGCGAGGCCGCGGCCGCGCGCGCCACTCGACGCAAAACCGTGAGCAGCCGCTCCTGAACGGCAGTGGGTCGCCAGTTGCGCCGCAGCGTCAGGCCTATCGGCCGCATCACGTGGCCGGAGGGATGCGGCAGGGCCACCAAGAGTCCCGCAGCCATTTCGTAGTGGATCTGATGCGCGGACAGCAGCATCAGGCGGTCGCTCTCGAGCAGAAATGCGCGGGCTGCCGCCAGCGAATTGCATTCCAGCGCGGGGTCGGGGAGCTCCATGCCTTTCGATGCCAGCAGCGCATCGAAGTGTGCGCGCAGGGGCGAGCCGCGGCGCGGCGCGATCCATTCGTACTTGCGTAACGATGCGGCGGTGGGCCGCTTCCCGGCGAGCGGGTGCCTGGCGCGCGCGATGATGGCGAGCGGATCGTCGAACAAATGTTCCTGCACGACGTCAGGTGCGGGCAACGGGTCGCGCAACGCGCCGATCAGAACATCCGATTCACCGCTGCGCAGTCCGGCCAGCAGATGTGCGTAGGTGCCGTCGATTATCTCCACGCCATGACGCGGATTGGCCTGGCTGAATTCCAGCAGCGCCGCCGGCACCAGGTAGCTTCTTGCCAGCGGCAGCGCCGCCAGGACCGTGCGTCCCGAGTCCATGCCCTGCAGGGCGCGGATTTCCGCGTGCGCCTGTGACAACTCGCTGAAGGCCAATCGCACACTTCGCGCCAGCCGTTCGGCCTCGCGGGTCGGAGTGACGCCGAAGCTGGTCTTCTCGAACAACGGCAGGCCCAGCGTCCGCTCCAGCGCGCGCGCCGATCGGTGGACGTTCGATTGCGAAGTCCTCTGGGCTTTCGCCGCGCCGCTGAAATTGCCGAACTCGACCACGGCGCTCAGGGCGTCGAGTTGCCCCGATCGCACCAACCGCGTGGCGTCGCTACGTTCTGCGCCCCGTGTATCCAGGAGGGCTTCGCGCAACTGGTTCAGGGCGCGTTCGACACGCACCAGGCACATCTCGCCCTCCGGCGTGGGGGTGACGCCGCTGCTGGCGCGAGTGAGCAGTCGGGCGCCGAAGTGGGTTTCGAGGCCGGTCAGCGCCTGTGTCACGGCCGGTTGCGACATGTGCATCGCCCGTCCCGCGGCGCTCAGGCTGCCCAGCCGGACGATTTCGCGGAAGCACTGCAGGTGTCGCAGGTTGGGTCGCATGGCACATTCTAGTCCATCATTCTCATTTACTTATGGCTCAACCGCATTTCCGATTACCCCACCGAGAACGGAAGGCGGAGAATCTTCGGGCGTCAGAGGGGGTACACATGGCCGTTGTCATTCGCCGCGACCAGCGCGTCGACTCGAAAGTGATCGAATCCCTCGGCGGGTTCGGCGTCGCCACGGCGCATGAAGCCCAGGGCCGCATCGGCCTGATGGCCTCGTACATGCGGCCCATCTACAGCGGCGCCAGCATCGCCGGCTCGGCCGTCACCGTCAGCCTGCCTCCGGCCGACAACTGGATGATCCATGTAGCAGTCGAGCAATGCCGCGACGGCGATGTCCTGGTTGTCGCACCCACGTCGCCCTGCGACTGCGGCTATTTCGGTGACCTGCTGGCCACCTCGCTGCGCGCGCGCGGCGTGCGCGGCCTGATCATCGAGGCGGGCGTGCGCGACGTGCGCACGCTCACCGAGATGCGCTTCCCCGTCTGGTCGCGTCATGTTTCCGCACAGGGAACGGTCAAGGCCACCCTGGGCGACGTGAATCTGCCACTGGCCTGCGCCGGCGCCGTGGTCGACCCCGGCGACGTGATCCTCGCCGATGACGATGGTGTATGTGTGGTCCGCCAGCGGGATGCGGCACAGGTGTTGAAGGCCTGCGAGGCGCGCGAAGCCAAGGAAGCCGCCGTGCGCAAGCGCCTCGCCGCGGGTGAGCTGGGTCTCGACGTGTACCAGATGCGCGAAGCGCTGGCCGCGAAGGGACTGGCCTACCGCGACAGTGAGGACTGAACGTTTGCTCGAGTCCATCCCCTGCACGATCATGCGTGGCGGCACCTCGAAAGGGCTGTTCTTCCATGCCGACGACCTGCCCACCGATGTCGCGGTCCGTGACCGCGTGTTGCTGGCCGCGCTGGGATCGCCCGATTCGCGGCAGATCGACGGCCTGGGTGGCGCACATCCGTTGACCAGCAAGGTGGCGGTGATCTCGAAGTCGCATCGCGCCGATGCCGACGTGGACTATCTATTCCTGCAGGTGGCGGTCGACAAGCCACAGGTGTCCGACAGCCAGAACTGCGGCAACCTGCTGGCCGCGGTGGGCCCTTGGTCCATCGAGAACGGCCTGGTTCCCGTGAGTGGCGACACCACGGCCGTGCGCATCCACATGGTGAATACGCAGAGCCTCGCCGTCGCGCGCGTGGATACCCGGCACGGCGCCGTGCAGTACGAGGGCGGGGCTCGCATCGACGGCGTACCGGGAACGGCCGCCGCAATCCCGCTCGAATTCCTCGACGTGGCGGGTTCCAGTTGCGGAAAACTCCTGCCCACCGGCAACCCCAGCGACCGGTACGGCGACCTCGAGGTCAGCTGCATCGACAACGGCATGCCGGTGATCATCGTCCGTGCCGTTGACCTGGCCGTCACCGGCGGCGAAACGCCGGGTGAGCTCGAAGCCAACGCGGAACTGAAGCGAAAGGTGGAAGCATTGCGACTGGCCGTGGGCCCGCGCATGAATCTCGGCGATGTCACACGCAAGACGGTGCCGAAGATCTGCCTGGTCAGCGCGCCGCGCGCGGGTGGCCACATTGCCACGGCGACTTTCATTCCTCACCGCGTGCACGAGGCCATCGGCGTACTCGGTGCCGTCAGCGTCGCCACCGCCTGCGTCATCCCGGGTTCGGTGGCGTCGCAGGTTGCGCAGCGCGCCGATTCGGCCGGCTCGATCGTGAACGTCGAACATCCCTCGGGGTTCTTCTCGGTGGAAGTCGAAGTCGAGAGCGGGTCGGGCGGCTTCCAGGTGAAGCGCGCATCGCTGCTGCGCACGGCGCGCAAACTCATGCAAGGCCAGGTCTTCGTGCCCGGTCACGCGTTGAAGCCGTCATGAGTCTGAAAATCGCGCTGCTGGGTTTTGGCGAAGTGGGCCAGACGTTGGCGGCGGAGCTCGTGACGCGGGCGAGCGAAGTGCGGGCCTGGGATCCGAAATTCGAGGACGAGCGCAACGAAGCCACGCGCGCCGCGGCGCGGATCGGTGTGCTCGTGGCGCCGGATGCGGCCGGCGCCGCCCGGGATGCCGGGCTGATCATCAGCGCGGTCACCGCCGCCCGGATCGAAGTCGCCGCCCGTTCCGTCGCGGGACACCTGGCGCCGGATGCGTGGTACTTCGATCTGAATTCCACCTCGCCGTCGTCCAAGGCGGCCGCGGGCGAAGTAGTGCAGCGGGCGGGCGGGCGTTTCGTGGAAGCCGCCATCATGTCGCCCATCTCGCCGCGGGGCGCTGCCTCGCCCATGCTCATCGGCGGCGCGCATGCGGCGGGGTTCCAGTCGCTGGCATCGCAACTCGGCTTCACCCACACCCGCATCATGCCCGGGAAGTTAGGCGCGGCTTCCGCCGCGAAGATGTGCCGCAGCGTGCTGGTGAAAGGCCTGGAAGCGCTGGTGCTCGAGTCATTGTTGTCGGCACGCCGGCATGGAGTGGACGAGGTGGTGCTGGAATCGCTGCAAGGCCTCAAGTTCGACGACTGGCGCGAGAGCGCGCGCTACATGGCCTCGCGCGCGCTGTTGCATGGCGCGCGCCGCGCGGAGGAGATGCGCGAGGTCACGCGCACGGTGGGCGAAGCCGGCCTGATGGCGCCCATGAGCTCGGCCTGCGTGATGTGGCAGGACTGGGCGGCCGCACATCCGGAACTTCACGCCGCGGCGCTTCCCCAGCTGCTGGACGGATTACTCGACGGAATGCTGGCCGCTCGAACCGGAGATTCGCGATGATCATCGACTGCCACGGGCACTACACGACGGCGCCGGAGCGACACAACCAGTTCCGTGAGATGCAATTGGCCCACTTCAGGAATGCGTCCGCGCCGCTACCCGTTGCACAGCGGGTCACTGACGACGAGATCCGCGAGAGCATCGAGAACAACCAGCTCAGGTTGCAGCGCCAGCGTGGCGCGGACCTCACGCTGTTCTCGCCGCGCGCTTCCGCCATGGGCCACCACGAGGGCGATGCCGCCCTCTCGCTGGCCTGGACGCGCGCGTGCAATGACCTGGTGCACCGCGTGGTCCAGCTGTATCCCGACAACTTCGCTTCGGTGTGCCAGCTGCCGCAGTCGCCGGGCGCACCGCTGGCGCAGGTGATACAGGAACTGGAACGCTGCGTGGTTCAGCTCGGCTTCGTCGGCTGCAACCTGAATCCCGACCCGTCGGGCGGCCACTGGAATTCACCGCCGCTGACCGACCGGCATTGGTATCCGTTGTACGAGAAGCTGGTCGAACTGGACGTGCCCGCCATGGTGCACGTATCGGCTTCCTGCAATCCGAACTTTCATGCCACCGGCGCGCATTACATCAACGCCGATACCACGGCATTCATGCAGTTCATCCAGGGCGACCTGTTCCGCGATTTTCCCACGCTGCGTTTCGTGATTCCGCATGGCGGCGGGGCGGTGCCATATCACTGGGGACGTTATCGCGGCCTCGCCGACATGCTCAAGCGTCCGGCGCTGGCCGCCCACGTGATGCGCAATGTTTTCTTCGATACCTGCGTCTACCACCAGCCCGGCATCGATCTGCTGGTCGCGGTGATCGATGTGGACAACATCCTGTTCGGCTCGGAGATGGTGGGTGCCGTGCGCGGCATCGATCCGACCACTGGCCACTACTTCGACGACACCCGGCGGTACATCGACGCGCTGAAGATCCCGGCCGCCGACAAGCAGAAAATATTCGAAGGCAATGCCCGCCGCGTGTATCCGCGGCTGGATGCCCAGCTCAAAGCGAGGGGAAAATGAGTCGCGACGCATCGAAATACACCGCCGACGCGGGCTGGCTGAGTCCGCACCCGTCGCCGCACCGGCCGCGTTTCACGTTGCCGCCGGGCGCGGTGGACGCGCATTGCCACGTGTTCGGCCCCGGCGACGAATTTCCCTACGCGCCGGAACGCAAGTACACCCCCACCGATGCGCCGAAAGACGCGCTGTTCGCCCTGCGCGATCACCTGGGGTTCGAGCGCAATGTCATCGTCCAAGGCACCTGCCATGGCGCCGACAATCGTGCGCTGACCGATGCGCTGCGCGCATCCGAAGGGCGTGCCCGGGGCATTGCCACCGTCCGGCGCGACGTCACCGATGAGCAGTTGAAGGATCTGCATGACGCCGGCGTACGCGGCGTGCGCTTCAACTTCGTCAAGCGGCTGGTCGATGTGACGCCGCCGGAAGTGCTGCTGGAGATCGCAAGGCGCATCGAGCCGCTGGGCTGGCACGTCGTCGTGTATTTCGAGGCGCAGGAGTTGCCTGAGCTCGAGCCCTTCTTCGCGAAGCTGCCGACCACGGTGGTGGTGGACCACATGGGCAGGCCCGACCTGCGGCAGCCCGTGGACGGCCCGGATTTCTCACGCTTCGTGGAGTTGCTGCGCCGGCATCCGCACATCTGGTCGAAGGTCAGCGGCGCCGAACGCCTCTCGAACGAAGGGCCGCCCGGCTACCGCGACTTCGTCCCCTTCGCCCGCCGCATCGTCGACGCCTTTCCGGACCGGGTGCTCTGGGGCACCGACTGGCCGCATCCCAACTTGAAGTCGCACATGCCCGATGACGGCGACCTGGTGGACCTGATCCCGCATTTCGCGGTCACGCCCGAATTGCAGCGGCGGCTGCTGGTGGACAACCCCATGCGGCTGTACTGGAACGCCAAGCCCTATGCCGATATCCCCGGCACCACGGTGTTCGACTCCGACATGTCACGCAAGGGTTATCACTTGAACATGTTCTGCATGTCGCTCATGAAGGCCGCGAACCGCGAGCGCTTCAAGGCGAATGAACGCGCCTACCTGGACGAGTGGCCCATGACCGAGGAGCAGAAGCGGGGCGTGCTCGCCCGCGACTACAACGGAATGATTTCACTCGGGGGAAACATCTACTTCCTGGCGAAAATCTTCGCCACCGATGGCAAGAGCTTCCAGCACGCGGCCGCGCTCATGACCGGCATGGCGCAGGAGGACTACGCAAAGATGATGTTGTCAGGCGGTCGCAAGTACGAGCCGGGCCGCAAGGGAGGTGCGTGATGGCACGCATTACCGCGGGCATTGCCTGCTCACATGTTCCAGCCATCGGCGCGGCCATCGATCTCGGCAAGACCGCCGAGCCCTACTGGGTGCCGTTGTTCAAGGGCTTCGAATTCAGCCGGCAGTGGATGGCCGCCAACCAGCCTGACGTGGTGATCCTGGTCTACAACGACCACGCCACTTCTTTCAGCCTGGATTGCATCCCCACCTTCGCGATCGGCTGCGCCGAACAGTTCGCACCGGCGGATGAGGGGTGGGGGGCGCGTCCGGTTCCGGTCGTACAAGGTCATGCGGAGCTCGCCAGTCATGTCGCGGCCAGTGTCATCGAACAGGATTTCGATCTCACGCTGATCAACCGCATGGAAGTGGATCATGGCCTCACGGTGCCGATGTCGCTGATGTTCGGCCAGCCGCAGGCATGGCCGGTCCGCGTGATCCCCTTCGCGGTGAACGTGGTGCAGTATCCGCCGCCGTCCGGCGCGCGCTGCTTCGCGCTGGGCAAGGCCATCCGCCGCGCGGTGGAGAGTTTTCCCGCGCATCTCAGGGTGCAGGTCTGGGGCACGGGTGGCATGAGTCACCAGCTCCAGGGTCCGCGGGCGGGCCTCATCAACTCGCAGTTCGACAATGCCTTCCTCGATGCGTTGGTGACGGATCCCGAATCGCTGGCGCGCATTCCTCGCGACCGTTATCTGCGCGAGGCGGGTTCGGAGGGCATCGAGCTGGTCATGTGGCTGGTGATGCGCGGCGCGCTCGATGGTGCCGTCAGGCAGGTGCATCGCCACTACCACGTGCCGGCGTCCAACACGGCGGTGGGGCATCTCATCCTCGAGCCCTCGTCAGGAGAAACGAAATGAAGGTCATTCTGGCGGGCGCCGGCGCTTTCGGCATCAAGCATCTGGACGCGATCAAGCAGATCGGCGGCATCGAGGTGGTGTCGGTGGTCGGGCGCGAACTGGGCTCCACACAGGAAGTGGCGCGCAAGTACGGCGTGCCGCACGCCACGACGGATCTCGGCGAATCCCTGGCGCAGCCGGGTGTCGCCGCGGCCATCCTGGCCACGCCCACGCAGATGCACGCGGCCCAGGCGATTCAATGTCTGGACGCCGGCAAGCATGTGCAGGTCGAGATTCCGCTGGCGGACAGCTGGAAAGATGCGGAAGCCGTGGCGCAGCGTGCCAGGCAGACCGGCCTGGTGGCGATGGTCGGGCACACGCGCCGCTTCAATCCCTCGCATCAATGGGTACACCGCCGCATCGCGGCCGGCGAACTCTCGCTGCAGCAGATGGACGTGCAGACGTATTTCTTCCGGCGCACCAACATCAATGCGCTGGGCCAGCCCCGTTCGTGGACGGATCACCTGCTGTGGCACCACGCCGCCCACACCGTGGATCTGTTCCGCTACCAGGCGCGCTCGGAGATCGTGCGCGCCAATGCGCTGCAGGGCCCCATCCATCCCAAGCTGGGCATCGCCATGGACATGTCCATCCAGTTGCAGGCGGCCAGCGGCGCGCTCTGCACGCTGTCGCTGAGCTTCAACAACGACGGTCCGCTGGGCACCTTCTTCCGGTACATCTGCGACAACGGCACCTACATCGCGCGCTACGACGAACTGGTGGATGGCAAGAACAACGCCATCGATGTGTCGAAGGTGGACGTCTCGCTGAATGGCATCGAACTGCAGGATCGCGAATTTTTCGCCGCGATCCGCGAGGGCCGCGAGCCCAATGCCAGCGTGGCCATGGTGCTGCCTTGCTACCGCACCTTGCACGAACTCGACCGGCAGCTCGCCGGTCAGGAGAAATGATCATGCCGCTCGATCAACCACCATTCCGCGCCGACCACGTCGGAAGTCTTCTGCGGCCGCCGGCGCTGACGAAAGCGCGCGCGGATCATGCGGCAGGGCGACTCGACGACGCTCAATTGAAGGATGCGGAAGACCAGGCGATCCGCGACGTGGTCCGCCTGCAGCAGGAGATCGGCCTGCAGGGCATCACCGACGGCGAGTTCCGGCGGTCGTCCTGGCACATGGATTTCCTCTACCAGATTGGCGGCGTGCGCAAGGTCCAGCAGAACATCACCGTGCATTTCCACAGCGACCAGGGCGACGTGGATTTCAAGCCGTCCGGATTGCGCGTCGAAGGCAAGCTTGCCCTCGACCATTGCATCTTCGGCGACCACTTCGAGTTCCTGAAGTCGGTCACCACGCGCGGCACTCCGAAGCTCACGATTCCGTCGCCCAGCATGATGCATTACCGCGGCGGTCGCGCCGCGATCGATGAAAGCGTCTACCCGGACATGGGCGACTTCTGGCGCGACCTCTCGGCGGTGTACGCGCGGCAGATCGCCGAACTCGGCAAGCGCGGCTGCACCTATCTGCAGCTCGATGACACCAGTCTCGCCTATCTCAACGACCC
>JAQSWD010000106.1 GCA_029266835.1 Steroidobacteraceae bacterium | reverse complement strand
GGGCCTGGTGCCATGCGATCTGTCCGTGCAAACCTGTTCAAAGGGCTTTCGCTGCTCCTATCCCTCGTGGCCATCCCTCGGGCGGAGGCGCAGGAGCTGGAGTTCCCTCCGGCTGCCGCCACGGACGATGCGATTCTCGTGGCGGCGTTGCCCGCGCTCGCAAGACAGGCGCTTGCCAGCTATCGCGACGAGAACCAGGACTCCTATCTCAGTGCTGTCTTCAGAATGCAGCTTGTTGCGGGAGATGCCGCCGCTTCGGTTTCCACTGCTGACCAGTGGCTCGCCCAGCATGCGGATGGGCCGGGTAGGGAGCCGGCGGACTTCTCGCTCGGCACGCGCCTGTACGCACGGGCTCGTGCGCGAGAAGGCGCTCGAGGCGAGCCGTTCGAAGACGCCTACCGAGCGTCCTTCCGAGCGGAGTTCGTTCAATACGATGATCGCCGTGCATATGACGGCATCTGGAGCATGGGAACGTTGCCGGCAAATCTTCGTCGTGCATGGCAGCCCATTCTCGATCGGCAGAAAGACAAGGGCACCATAGCGCTCACCGATGCAGTTCGGCTGTTAGTAGGGTGGGCGGACTACGAATCGTCGAACAAGTCCTGGAAGCTGAACGAAGAACTCGCTCGCGAAGACGAGGCCCGCCGTTACATCGTCGAGCCGGATGTCCTCATTCGTACGAAGCACGGCGCGACGCTCAGTGCAATCGTCGTGCGCAGTCGCAGAAGCGGCAAGCAACCGACGGCGTTGCGAGGCGTCATCCAGACGATTGTCCCGGTCTCGATGCGGCAGGCGAAATTTGCTGCCTCGCGGGGTTACGTGGGCATGGAAGTCGACACCCGTGGCAAGCGCCTGAGTCCCGACGAGATCGTGCTCTTCGAGAAAGATTCGGAAGACATGTGGAGCGTGATCGACTGGATCAGCAAGCAGTCCTGGAGTGACGGTCAGGTCGGCATGTATGGCGGCAGCAATACGGGCTTCACGCAGTGGGCGGCGGCCAAGACGCTGCATCCAGCGTTGAAGACCATCGTCCCGTACTGCCCCGAGGAGCCAGGGTACGGTCTGCCCATGGAGAACAATGTATTCAGCACCGCCAACTACGACATGCTGTTAGAGCTGGGCAGCAAACTCCCTGGACAGTTCCAGGATCGCGCACGGATCGACCCGGCGCTTAAGAAGTGGTACGAAACGGGTCGGCCGTTCAACGAGATCGATCAGATCGACGGTATACCAAATCCGTGGTTGCAGAAATTCCTGAAGCATCCGGCGTTCGATTCTTACTGGCAGGGAATGACCGTCTTTGGCAAGGGCTATCGAAAGCTCGACATTCCTATTCTCGCGATTGATGGCTACTACGACGACGGGCAGAGTAACGCCGTCCGTCACCTGAGGAATCACTATCGGTATCGGCCTGACGCCGAGCACTACTTGGTGATCGGCCCATACGACCACTTCGCGGCACAGGCTTCTTGGAAGCCCGGGATGATCCGTGGCTACGCAACTGATCCGGTAGCGCAGCTTGATACACCGGCGCTGACGTTTCAGTGGTTTGACTACGTGATGAAGAAGGGGCCGAAACCCGCTGTCCTCAGGGATCGGATCAACTACCAGGTGATGGGCGCCAATGAATGGAGGAGCGCGCCTTCGATCGAGGCCATGAGCCGCGAGAAGCTGACGCTCCATTTGAGCCCGGAGCGCTCGGGAGATTACCAGACGCTATCGGCGCAGCGACCGGCCGATGCCGCGGTCGTCAGGCAGCAAGTAGATTTCGCCGATCGGAAGACGACGAGCTTCAGCGTGTATCCGGGCAACGTGCTCTCGGCGAAGCCGGATTTCAAAGAGGCGCAGTTATTCGTGAGCCAGCCGTTCGCGGCGCCTGTGACCCTGAGTGGCCTTTTTTCGGCGCGCCTTCACGCGGTTCTGAACAAGAAGGACATGGACATCGCAATGGCGCTCTACGAGATCACGCCATCGGGCGAGTTCTTCCATCTGTCCTGGACCGTTCAGCGCGCCAGCTTTGCCAAGGACATGACGAAACGGGAGTTGCTCGTTCCGAACGAGCGCCAGATTATTCCGCTCGACAACACGCATCTCGTGAGTCGCCAGCTCAGCAAGGGTAGCCGCCTGCTGGTAGCGCTGACGATCAATCGCAGCCCGGACTATCAGATCAACTACGGAATGGGCAAAGATGTGAGCACTGAATCGATCGCTGATGCGAACGAGCCCCTCGTCGTGCAGTGGCTCGGGGAGAGCACGGTAACGATTCCGATCTTCCGCTGAGGCCACACAACTGCGGGACTTTTGCGTGACCAGCTATGCTCAACTCTGCTCGGTGCGGATATCTGACAACGGACGCCCGCGGCAAGTGGTTGATTACTAAAGTTCCTTCCGACCCTGGACGGCACTCATAATGCCGGGGTCGAGGGTTCGATTCCCTCCCTTTCCACAATTCGCTTCAGGTCCGTTTCGGACACATCGGTAACGGCTGATGACGCGGTCGGCCTTGGTTCCGGTGGGCGCGACGCTGTCAACGCGTCCGTGCAAGCGAGTTGCACCTCTCCCAGGAGAGAGTCGGCGGACTCTTACAAGTCGGTCGCCCCAAGCCAATGCCTGACGGCCAACCGTTATTAAGCCTTACACTCGTGTTTCCCAAGCACGCGCGCGGCTCATGAAAAAGGATTTCCCGTGACCATCCCCGAACCCGCATCGGCGGCATTGAAAGACCTGGCAATCTTCCTGGCGCAGCGACGAGAGGACATCCTGGGTGCGTGGAGGAGGGCAGTCGATGCAGATCCGGAACTAACCACCGCATCCACGATCACCCGCGCGCAGTTCGTGGATCATATTCCCGCCGTCCTGGACGCTTTCGAATGGCGTCTCTCCGCTCAGCTCGCAAGCGAACGCGCGCGCTCAATCCGGGCATTGATTCCGGCGCCATGCGAATTGCTCGCCGCGAGCTTGTACGGCTGTGCAGCGATGGGGTGTGCGCGAGTGCAACTCGTTATGCCCGTCTGCAGCAAAGTGAAGCCGCAAGCCGTGTCAGGGAATTGGAATCCGCGCTAGCGCAATTGACGAAGCTCGATCAAGAACGAGCGGAGGCGTGGCGCGAGGCCGCTCACGACTTACGAGGGCGCGCGCATGCTATCGCGAGCGCGTCAGCAGTCCTGACCCGGGAGGGAGTTCCGGAACAATACCGGACGCGGTTCTCCGAAGTACTGCGAACAGGAGTGCAGTCGCTCAACAAACTACTCTGCGATTTGATGGACCAGGCGCGCCTGGAAGCCGGACACGAGCGACGTCAGATCACCCAGTTCGACGTCGCGACACTTCTAAAGGAGTACTGCGATACGACCCGTCCCATGGCGGCCGAGAAGGGTCTGTTTCTCGTCGCCAAGGGCGCGACGCCGCTCGTGGTTGACGGCGACCCGGCGAAGATTCAGCGAATTGTGCAGAACCTGGTGTTAAACGCACTCAAAGTAACCGAGCAGGGCGGAGTTCAAGTCACCTGGGAACCAGGCGAGGAAGAGCGTCGATCCCAGTGGGTGCTATGTGTCAAAGACACTGGCCCAGGTTTCAAGCGAGGCTCTGCTTCCCCTCTTGAACGCGTTTTGAAGCGTGCGACGGATGAAGCTCACGAAGTGGAGCGGCGAAATGATCAATCGAATCAAGCCAATCCACAGGCGGACTCTGCGCCTACGCTTGCATCACAGACAACGAATTCGCGAGTGTCCGTGCCGGGCGGTGAAGGCATTGGGCTGTCCATCGTGAAGCGCCTCTGTGAAATGCTGGACGCCAGCCTCGAGCTCGAGTCGTCAGAGGGAGAGGGCACGACGTTTCGCCTGATCTTTCCGCGACGGTATCCGGAATCAACCTCGCCGAACTAACGCAGAGTTGCGGCTCTTCGTTATGTCACAGCACACCATCTCGTGTGCGAACGCACCGCTGTAGGAATTGGTCCGATGCAGAGTGTTCTGCACGCTGATCCACAGCACGCGACTCTTCATGTTCGCTAGACCGATTGCGTCCGTGCTGCCCGAACGAGGGCTCCAGGAAGTCCCCATGCGGCTGTCGAAATCACTGAGCTTGGAAGCCTCGTTGACCGAGTCGCATGCGGTCCGGCAGAACGTACCGAATGCGAAAGTGCTGATCGTCGACCGCGACCCGAAGATTGTGGAAAGTTTGTGCGCCGTAGTCGAAGAGGCGGGGTACCCGACGACAGGCGCTGTCACAGGAACTCAGGCGCTTGCCAAGATCAAGTCCGACGGATGCCAGATTGTCATCCTGGATCGCGAGTTGCCCGAAATAGACGGGCTGGTGCTGTGTGCCGCCATTCGCGCCGCGCGTGTCTTACCGGGCTACGTGTACATCATCCTGCGTTCATCAGGGGATTCCGAGAAGGACGTTCTCGTCGGTCTTCAGGCGGGAGCCGACGATTATGTGAGCAAACAAACACCGGTGAGCCAGCTGATCGCGCGGCTCACCACTGCCCAACGAATTCTGGCGTTGGAGCAGAACTTGCGCACGTCACTGGAGGAAAAGACGCGTTGGGCGATGACTGACTCGCTCACTGGAGTGCGCAATCGCCGGTGTTTCGATCTGGAGCTCAAGCGAGAGCTGAAAATCGCACGGCGCTACGGCGGTGATTTGTCGCTGATCGTCATCGACGTGGACTACTTCAAGGGAGTCAATGATCAGCACGGGCATGCGGTTGGGGACGAAGTGCTGGAAGCCATCGCACGTCGTCTGGAGGGGCTGCTTCCGCGCGATACGGACTGGTTGGCGCGGCTCGGCGGCGAAGAGTTTGGCGTAGTGCTGCCGCAAACCCGCTTGCGGGGTGCGGCGAAAGTTGCCGAATCCATTCGGGCCGGAGTGGAAGCTCGGCCTTTCGCAACGCAGGTCGGTCTGCTACCTATCAAGGTAAGTCTGGGAGTCAGCGGCACCCAGCAAGTGCAGCCCCGTGAACGGGACGTCGAAGAGCTGTTGCGCCGCGCGGATGCGTGTCTCTACCGCAGCAAACGTGACGGACGCAATCGGGTGACTGTGGACGATGGTGGGATCTAGGCGCACCCGTATTTCAAGGGCCTGGGCCGAACGCTCAAGAAAGAGTGCTGCCGTCGAACCCGCAACCCACGTTGCGCGTTCGTTGTAGAAGAAGAGCATCTTTCACCGGCCCGCATTGCAACCTATTTGCGTTACCGCGCGTCTCAACCCCTGGCATAGTGCCGACCGCCAACGCTGCGTCGTCAACCAGGGGAATTCATTGAACAGGTTCATTCGGTTCGCGATACCGGTTTTCGTCCTGTTGCCTTGTGCACTTGCGAGCGCGCAAACGCCCCCCACACCCACGCCCAAACTCAAGGACGAGATGCGCCTCCCCTGGCAGCGCGGCGACTGGAACTACCAGCGGCATTGGCTCATTGCGGGTGCTTTCCCGTGCACCTTGGAGACTGAGTGCCTGGGTGCCGCGGGCAGCGAAGGGGCAATTCGCCCGAACGATGGTCAGGAACAGAAGCGCACCGACGGCACGAGTGTGAAGTGGCATTCGGCCCGGAGCTGGGACGATGCCGTCGGGTTCGACGACCTCGCCGGACCTCTCGATGGCGCGGTTGCTTATGCGTTCACGATGATCTCGCGTCCCCAATCCGGGAAGGCGCTGATTTCGGTCGGAAGCGAAAACGGCATCCGGCTCTGGGTCAATGGCAAGTTGGTGCTGTCGCGCGATGGCGCACGGTCGCTCACCGCTGACGAGGACCAGATCGAAGTGGAACTCATATCGGGTGACAACGCCGTGTTGGTGAAGGTCGGCGCGGCGGATTCCTTCACGTTGCGCGTGCTCGAGCCCGGAACGGTGCTCGCACGCACCACTGAAATCGGGCCGTCTTTCGCAGGGTTCATGCCCGCAGGCTTCTCGCTGAATACGGACATCACGAAGCGCGCCGGGGCGGATCCCGTGAAAGTCGAAGTGATCGCGCCCGGTGGTGCGGTGATGCATACGATCACGGCGCCGCGTGGCGAACAATTGTACGTCGACGGCAAGGCGTGGCCCGACGGTCCGTACGATGTCCGCTGCAGCACGCGCAACGCGGCGGGGCGCCCGACCGTGACGCATCTCGCCTGGTACAAGGGTGACGCGCTCGCGATGGCTCGCGAGCTCGCGGCCGAGGCCGCGAAGGCGGATCCTTCGAAGCCGGAAGGTTTCACGCTCAAGATGCTCGCGGAGATGGTCGACGACCGCCTCGGCGTCAGGCTGGCCGACGCGAAGAACAATCCGTGGCCCAAAATCCACTCACCGCTCATGGAATTCTCGGAACTCCTGCTGGAGCGCGAGGGCAAGACCGCGCGCATTCGGCCCGGTGGTTTCGTGCGGCTCGCCTGGATCGACGAGGTGGACCCGGCAAACCCGGTGTATCACCGCTGGTGGAGCGCGGACAGCCGCCACTATGACGAGAGCGAGTCCGGAAAACCGCAGGGCGTCATCTACATGTCCCCACACGGTCGCGGCAACGTGAGATACATGGGTTTCGCCGACAGCGACGTGTTGCGCGCCATTGCAGAGGCCAAGCGACTGTTGAAAGTCGACGATGATCGCGTCTATCTCACCGGCAATTCCATGGGTGGCTGGGGCGTGTGGAACGTGGCGACTCGGCATCCCGAGTTGTTTGCCGCCATCGCTCCGGTGTTCGGTGGCGTCGATTATCACTCGACGATGTCCGAAGAAGAGCTCGCGGGCCTCACGCCCGTGTCGCGATTCCTCAATGAGAAACAAAGTTCCTGGGCGATGGCCGACAGCCTCGTCAATACCCCTATCTACGTTCACCACGGCGACCAGGACGAGGCAGTGAACGTGGACTGGTCGCGCTGGGGCGTGCGGCTGCTGCAGCGCTGGGGCTACGACGCGAAGCGTTGACGACGGACACCGGGCCGATGCACATCGACTGGTTTCTGAAACACAAGCGCGATCCCGATCCGCGCAAGGTGCGCATCCGTTCGGCGGAACTGCGCAACGCCGGGGCCTGGTGGGCACGCGTCCAGCAAATGGCCAACCCGATGCAGTTCATGCTCGTGGACGCGGAAGTCGTCGATCGAAACGTGATCCGCCTGGATACCGACAACGTGCTCGACATCGTGCTGACGCCGGGCGCCGCGCTCGTGGACCCCGCGAAACCGGTGAAGGTGGTATGGAACGGCGAAGCGCGCGAACTTGCGATGAAAGACGGCGCGATGCGGCTCACGAGCAGGGCATACCAGCCCGCAAAGCTGCACAAGACGCCGCAGCTGCCGGGCTCGATGACGCCGGAATTCTTCGTGACGCCGTTCGCGGTGGTGATCGGCACCTCGTCGAAGGATCCCGACATGGTGGAGCTCTGCAGGACGAAGGCGCAGGACTTCATCGATGCCTGGAAGGAATGGCAGAAGGTGTCGCCGCGGGTGTTCCTCGACACGGAGATCACCGCTGCCGACATGGCGCGCTACTCGCTGATGCTCATCGGCGGGCCCGAGGCGAACAAGGTCACGGCGAAGCTCGCCGCCAGACTGCCGCTGCGGCTGTCACCGAATTCCATCCGCATCGATGGCAAGGATTTCCAGGTGAAGGACGCCGCGGTGCAGATGTTGTATCCGAATCCGCTCAATGCCGCGCGCTACGTCTGGGTGTTTGCGGGCACGTCGGCCAATGGCATGCACCATGTCGATCCGAACCCGGAGCGCTCGGACGACTTCGATTACGTGATCGTCGATGGACGCGCGCCCCCGTACAAGCAGAAGGCGACCCGGCTCGACATGAACGTCGTCTCGGGCCACTTCGACTACAACTGGCGCTACTCCGAGGTCCTCAGCGTCCCGGGCAACGCCCCGATGCGCGCCAAGGGACGGCAGTTCGGCCGGCCGGACAAGAATCTCAAGATCGACGAGAAGATCATCGACAGCTATCTGGGGCGGAAACTCGTGGCCACCGTCAATGGTAGTGAGAGCGGCCTGGTTCCGGAGAGCGAGACCACCTTTTACGCGCCGGCGTTCGATGCCCGGTTCTTCTTCGTGAAGGATGCAGCCGGAAAGGTCACGGGCTTCACGGGCTACTCGGCTGGCCGCATCGGCGATTTCGAGGGCAAGAAGCTCGAGTGATCAGGCCATGACGGGCTCGAACACCGGATTGCCTGGCGGGGCCTGTGCCCAGTAAGGTGTTGCGGTGAGCGCGCTACACAATTCGTTGTACGCATTGGCACTCGGCGCGTGTGTATTGCTGTTCTTCGTCGCGCGCCACGCGTTGCGCGATACCCGTCAGCGCGCACGCTACCTGTTCGCGCTGCTCGCATTGCTGTCGTTCAACTTCGGCTTCGAATGGCTGATGTCGAATCCGGCGAGTCCGGCGAAGTCGCTGTGGCTCACGGGGGTCATGGGGCTCGCGTTTTTCCTTGGGCCCTGCCTGTGGTTATACGCGTGTATCGATCCACGCCGCAATGCTGGCGTCGATCTCGCTTTTCGTCGCGCAGATGCTCTATTACCTGCGAGCCAGCGTGCGCATTTTACGAGTCCAGGCGCGTGCGGCGAAATCGCTGCTCTCGGATATCGAAGATCGCGAACTCGACACACTGCGCCTGTTGATCGTCGTGGTGGCCGTGCACTGGGTGGTTGGCACCGCACGCACTCTTCATTCCCTGCTGCTCGGCAAGGACGCAGGGTTCATCGTGCTGTTCGCGATCTCGGAGGTCATGGTCACGCTCTGGGCCGTGATCGCGCTGCTGCGCACCACCGTGGCGGTGGCAACTCCCGATCGGCAGCTCGCCGAGGAAATCGCCGAGAACCTGGAAGATCCGAAGTATGCAAGGTCGGCGCTCGACGAATCCACGCGCAAGCGCATCCTGCGCAAGCTTGCCGAGGCCTGGAGCGCGCCGCAGGCGCTACAGCGCGATTCCCGGCTCACGCTGCGCCTCCTGTGTGACCAGCTTCGAGAGAATCCGCACTATGTCTCGCAGGTGATCAACCAGGATTTGGGCACGAGCTTCTACGATCTCGTGAACTCCCGGCGCGTGCACGACGCCAGAGACCTGCTGGACCGATACCCCGATCGACCCATTCAGCAAATCGCGGACGAGGTCGGTTTCAATTCGAAGTCCACGTTCAATGCGGCCTTCAAACTGCATGCCGGGACAACTCCCACCGCTTATCGCCGACGCAGGCCCGAAACACAGGCCGACGCCAGGTCCGAGCCGAACGGCTAATACGCCCGGATACGCACCGACGGGTCTGCCGATGCTCCAATTCCTCCGAAACCACGTATCGGAGGCGGCATGAAAGCGAAGATTCTGTTTGCGGCGTTGAATCTGGTCCTTCTGGGATCGCTCTGGCCCCATCGGGCGTCGGCCGCCGGCCGCATCGTCGACCTGGAGCTGGAGTCCCGGGCCCTGGCCGGGAATCTGATCGGTGTCGACCCGAAGCGCCACATCAAGGTCTATCTGCCGGCCAGTTATGAGAGGGAATCCGCCCGCTACCCGGTCGTCTACTACATACACAACTACCATTGGTCCCCGCAGCGGACTTTCGAGGAAAACCGCCTGCCTGATTTCTTTGAACGCGCCGTGGCGCGTGGCCAGCTCGGCGACGTGATCCTGGTGGCCGGCGATTTCACGACGCCCACCGGGTTCAACTTCTTCGGCAATGACAAGGTAGCGGGGCGCTGGATCGATCACATCGCCGATGAGCTGGTGCCGTTAGTGGATAGTCGCTTCCGCACCCGCGCAACAGCCGCGAGCCGCGGGCTGACCGGCGACTTCTTCGGTGCTTATGCGTCACTCAAGCTCGCCATGGTGCGCCCGGGTATTTTCGGTGCCGTGTACGCCATGCATCCCGTCGGGACCGGAACCGGAGTGCTGCCGGGCACGTGGCGGCCCGACTGGCAGGTCGTGCATGCGGCCAAGAACTGGGAGGACCTGCGCCGCGACACCTACGCACCGATCTACGTCGCCATGGCCCAGGCCTATCTACAGAATCCGGATCGTCCGCCGTTCTACTGCGACTTCATCGTCGAGTCGGTGAATGGGGAGCTGAAGGCGGACACGCGCAACATCACCAGGCTGCAGATGCGCTTCCACTTGATAGAGCAATTGCTGGAACACGCAGAGGCTCTCAAGCAGCTGCGCGCCCTGAAGATAGACTGGGGCCGCTACGATGAGACGCACGGGCATGTGTACGCGAACCAGGCATTCACGCGGAAGCTGGAAGGATACGGCGTCACTCATTTTGCCGAGGAATACAGCGGCAACCAGTGGAACAGGCTCTGGACGCCGCATGGACGCGTGGAGCGGGATCTGCTGCCATTCTTCGCGGACTTCCTGGAAGGCGCGGAGCCAGTGCTGAAAAGATGAGCCGGCTCGCAAACCCCGTCTCCACCTGAACTCTGCGCCTGTCCTGCTCGGGACATGCCCGTGTAGGGCGCGGCGTACTTTGCTAGGCTTCTGACATGAACAAGCACATCGTCTCGATTTTTCTCGCCCTGAGCCTGCTCGCGAACGTCTCGAATGCCGCGGATCGGCCGCTGGTGATGTTATTCGACGTAACGCATGGCCAGGCCCAGCCCAGTCCATCACTCGTTGCCAGAGCCGCCGGCCATGGCATCGAGACGCGAAAGTCGACCACGAAGTTTTCTCGCGATGCGCTGGCGGGCACGCGCCTGCTCTACCTTCGCGCGCCGACATCGGCATTTGCTCCTGAGGAGAAAGCGGCGGTCATCGAGTTCATCCGCGAGGGTGGCTCGTTGCTGCTCGTGCTGGACGAAGAGCAACGCACTTCGCTCGACACCGGCGTCAACGATCTGATCATGCCTTTCGGCATGCGACTGACTGGGGACACGGAGTACCTGCACAATTGCGGCGCCATTGCCAAGGCCGGAGAGATCAACCGCGAGGATCGCGAGATTCCCTTCAGTGGCGGGCGTGCGGTCGAAGGCGGCATGCCCTTCGCGTTTCAGCTGGATAGAGATGGCAAAGCCGCACAACCCTTCGCGGCCTGGGCGAAACCAGATGGAGGAGGGCGCGTCGTCGTGATGGGTGAAGGGATGGCCAGCGTCTTCCTCGGTTCGCCTGAGGGCGTTCGCCTCTCGGGAGTTCCCCGGGATGCCTCACGTACTACCTACTGGGGCAAGGACAGCTTCGAGTTCATGGATGAGGTGTTCGTCTGGCTGCTCGGTCCGTGAGATCCGCAAGACCGTAAGCGGAATCGAATGACTGTTTGACACACGACTTCCGCGAAATCAGCGGTGCTGGCTGGATTCCCGGTTGGTAGAGCGGTGGATCGGGATTTCTTCTTCACGTTGAGGCAAGACGTCCGGATGGAGCAGCTCAAAGACTTGTTGCGGCGGGCTCACGCCGGCGATGAGGCGGCACGTGAGCGATGTTTGCCATCGCTCACGCCCCAGTCAGCCATCCACTCCGTCAGTGCGCGATCAATGGTGCCGCGTCTCTCGCGGCTGCATGAAATTCTCGAACACATACCGCGCCACCTTCGGGCAGGCCTGCTGACTGGCGACGCTCTCGAACGCGAAGTGAATACCGCCGAAGACGCGGCTGTTCGCCTGGTCGACGGCCAGTGCCCAGAAACTCGCGTACGACCGCGAGACGTCCGGATTGCCGGTGTTGCCGAGCCAGACGGCGGTGAACGGCATCTCGTCGGTGCCATGGAACAGCGCCAGCGCGGTGGCTGCGCTCGCACCGACGCAGGCCATGTTGCCGGCATGTGAGGGGTAGGGCGGAGTGGTGAGCAGCGGAGTCCAGGTCGGATCGGCGGAGGTCTGATCATTCATATCTTCGTCGGCCCGTCGGACGGCCGTCACCGGGCGCCACATGCCGTAGACGAATTTACTGCTGTGCGAGGTCTGCACGCCGTCGTGTATCGATGCGTTGAGCAGCGCAAACAGGCGCGCCGTTTCGACCAGCGACAACTTGCGCGCCCGCGCGGTATCGCGCGCGACGTGATTCCACAGTCCCCAGTGGATCGTGCGGCTGGTGACGCTTGCGAACAATCGCGCCAGCTGAGTCTGTTCCGCAGTGCGCGTGGCGCTGTTGGCCGAGCCCACCTCCTGTACCTGGTTGAATGCGTCGGCATATTCCTGGCTGGTGAGCGTGGGTGGTCCGGCCGGTTGGTACTGCGTCGGCGTGAGCAACGCAAAGGGCCTGGTGGTCTCGAACTGCCGGAACTGCGGTGCGCCGAAAGCGGGCGGAGTCGGCTGGTACAGCCCGGGAAACGTGGGCAACCCATAGGCCGGCGGCGCCTCGTTCCAGCCGTCGTTCTGGCGCCAGGCAAGAACATGGGCGGCGACAGCCTTCCCGACGCGAATCCCCTGAGCGGCGAGGACCGGATTGATCCCGGTGAGACGGGCTTGCAGCGCGTCATCGAAGACGGCGATCGACGCGGGGAAGTTGGCCGCCAGGATGTCGCGTGCCGCCTGCGCCGCCGCCGCATCCTGCGAGGCCGCGGGCCATGCCGGGACGCTCACGCGATAGGGCCGATGCGAGCGATCGATGGAATTGACCGCGTCGAACATGGCGACGTGCAGCATCGCGTAGTTGCGCGGGGGGGCGAGACCGGAGGGCGGCAGCACGCTCTCGAGAATCTGGTTCCACTCGATGATCACTTCAGGATCGGCGGCCCGGCCATGCGCCTGACACACGGCAGCCAGGCCGCCCGCGGCCAGCAGGCCCGCCGCGGCACCCAGCCGCGTCCATGCTGAAACTTTTCGATACATGACAATCTCCCTTGGCCCGTCGGGCCGGCTGTTCGAGCCCCGGTGCGGGGCGCGGACGGGAGGGTTGGCTGGGCCGCGTTGAGCCTCAAGCGGCAAGATGGTGCGCGAGGCGGCGTGCCGTCTAATGCAGTCCGATACCGCGTGGCCTGGTCATGCAGAATGCTCATTCATGGAGAACGTTCTCTGATCGATCACAACGACTCACCGCCGCCATCCCACGACCGGCTCGGCTCGTGGAAGGCCATCGCCGCCTACGTCAATCGCGATGTAACCACCGTGCAGCGCTGGGAGAAGCGCGAGGGCATGCCGATCCATCGGCACCTGCACGACAAGCGCGGCTCGGTCTACGCGTTCCGCTCGGAGCTGGATGCCTGGTTGCGCAATCGGCGCCCGGAGCCCGAGGCGGAACCCAGCACCAGCCCGGGCCGAAAAGTGCCGCTCGTGGCGGTGATGGCGCTCGCGGCGCTGGCGATCGCGGGAATGGGACTCCTTCTGTGGGTCTTCACCCGGCAGGCAACACCGCCCCATGAGTTGCTGGCGAACTCCCGGATTTCGTCGCTGACCGACTTCGATGGCCGAGAGCAGGCCGCAGCGATCTCGCGCGATGGCAAGTTCGTGGCGTTCCTCTCGGACCGTGAAGGCGCAATGGACCTGTGGATGACGCAGGTGGGTACGGGAGAATTCACCAACCTGACCCGCGGCAAGGCTCCGGAATTGCTGAACCCCGAGATCCGCAGCGTGGGCTTCACGCCCGATGGTGCGATGGTCACGTTCTGGACGCGCAACGCGGGAGCCGGGGAGTCCGTCAGTGTCTGGGGCGTGCCGACGCTCGGAGGCACGCTGCGTGAGCTTCGAGCCGGCGCCGTCGAGATGGACTGGTCGCGCGATGGCTCACGGCTCGTGTATCACACCGCCGAGCCGGGCGATCCCACCTTTGTGATCGAGACGCAGGGCGGCGAGCCGCGTCCGATCCACAGGGCGCCACGTGGCGTGCATGCTCACTTTCAGATCTGGTCGCCGGATGAGCGTCACATCTACTTCACACGAGGCGTACCGCCCGACAGGCTGGACCTGTGGCGCATGCGATCAGACGGTTCGCAAGCCGAGCGTCTCACCTCGCACGAATCATGGATGGGTTATCCGACATTCCTCGATGAACGCACGCTGCTCTATCTAGCCGCCACCGCGGACGGTGCGGGCCCCTGGATGTTCGCGCTCGACGTCGAAACCGGCGTATCGAAACGCATCGGATTCGGGGTGGAGCAGTACACCTCGCTGGCCGCGAGCGCCGACCGCCGAAGGTGGGTGGCAACCGTGGAGCACGCCAAGACCAGCCTCTGGCGCGTGCCCATTGCGGATCATGTAATGGACGACAGCGCGGCCTCGCGCATTGAAATGCCCACCGTGGGTGGGCAGGCGCCGAGGACAGGTCCTGACTACCTGTTGTTCGTGGCGGCCAGGAACGACGGGCATGGCATCTGGATGTTGCGCAATGGCGAGGCGCGCGAGATCTGGAGCGCGCCGCGCACCCGCGTCGTGGGCGGTCCGGCGATCGCACCAGGTGGTGACCGATTCGCCTTCTCTGCCGAATCCGCACAAGGCACACGGTTGTATTTGCTGCACTCCGACGGCTCCGGCGCGCGGCCCATTGCAGCAGACCTCGAAGTGCGAGGCGCGCCGGCCTGGTCGCCCGACGGACGAGAACTGGTCGTTGCCGCAGAGAGCGACGGCGGCGTGCCCCGGCTCTTCAAGGTTCCGCTTGACGGTGGTTCACCCGAGGTATTGTCCGAGGGTCATGCGCTCAACCCGATGTGGTCATCCGACGGCAGTTTGCTGGTCTACTCGGATGCGGACGTGGGGCCGAACTTCTCGCTCAAGGCAATTCGCCCGGATGGCTCCGCGCTCGAGCTGGGCGACATCACACTGCCGCGCGGTTCACGCCGCGCGAGCTTCGTGCCAGGCCGCCATGCTCTCGTCGTTCTCATGGGCGAAATGCGGCACGGCAATTTCTGGTTGCTCGACCTCGAGACCGGCGGGCGCCGGCAGCTCACCGCATTCGGGCGGGAATTCTCGATCCGCGACTTCGACGTGTCACCGGACGGTCGTGAGATCGTATTCGATCGGCGGCAGGACAACTCGGACATCGCGCTCATTGAATTGCCTGCGCGCGAAGACTAGCCCCATGCCCGCCAATGGCTCCACATGCCCGCTCTGGCGTGTGCTGGCCTCGCAGAAAGCGATGCCGAGGATGTGGCAATCAGTTAGCCCTGGGTAGGCGTCACCGGCAGCCGGATCGTGAAGCGCGTCCCTGTGCCCACGATGCTGTGGACATCGAGCGCGCCACCGTGGCGGTCGACAACAATCGATCGCGAGATCGCCAGCCCCTGGCCGGTACCCTTGCCCAATTCCTTGGTGGTGAAGAAGGGGTCGAAGATCTTGTCGAGGATCTCCGGCTGGATGCCGCAGCCGTTGTCTTCGAAGGTGATGGTCAGCTCGGCACCCTCGTGCCGCGTGGTGATGCCGATGCGGCCGCTGGACAAATCCTTGCCCGAGGCCTCGATGGCATGCGCGGCGTTCACCAGCATGTTGAGGAACACCTGGTTCAGCTCGCTGATGTTGCAGGGCACGAGCGGCAGGGGAGCGAGATCCAGCTCCACCGTCGCGGCGTGCTTGTATTCGCTGCGTGCGACTTCGAGGGTGGTCCTCATTGCCTTGTTGATGTCGGCCGGGCTGCGCGCCTGGGCATTGGGATGGGAGAATTCCTTCATCGCCCGCACGATGTCCGTGACCCGCTTGACGCCGTCGCGTGCGCGTTGCATCGCTTTGGGTAGCTCGGTCAACAGGTATTCCGCCTCGACCTCGGCGGACACTTCGTCTCCGCGCGCGCGATCAACCCGGTAGGCCTCGATGACGCTGGCCAGGTCGCCGACAGACTCGCCCAGGAAGGCGAGGTTGTCGGACACGAATTGCATGGGCGTGTTGATCTCGTGCGCCACGCCGGAGGCCAGGCGACCGACGGCTTCGAGCTTCTGCGCCGTGCGCAACTCGAGCGCAAGCCGATCGCGTTCCTGTTCGCGGGTTTCGATGCTCGCCTGCAGCTCCTTCTTGATTCGGGAGTCTTCGACGCTCTGGGTGATGTCGGTGGCGATCCCGACGAAGTGGCTGGCCTTGCCGTCCGCACCCAGTAGCGGAGTGATGTTCAGGCTGAGCCACAACGGTGAACCGCTGGAGTGGACGCCGCGTACGACCACGCGGATGGGCCGGCTGTTCCGCATGGCCTGGCGCATTTCCTCGAGCTGCGCCGGGCTGTGGTTGTCCGAACGCACGATCTCCTCGACGGATTCGCCGATGAGTTCCTCGCGGACGCGGCCATGCCGCTCGGCCAGAGAGAGGTTGGCGAAGACGATCCGGCCCTTCCTATCCGTGATGAGCACGTGATGCTCGGACGCGTCGAGAGCGCCCTGCAGCAGCGAGGTGTCGGCTGTGATCAGGTTTGCCATCACGGCAACGGGACTATTCGACGCGGCCACAATTCCCCCGGGAGAGCGCACGGACGCAAAGGCGCTCGTTCACCCTGACAACATCGCCAGATTCCGCCGGGACTTGAGGCCGCGGTGGCCCCCAGTTGACGCTAACGCGACGCCGCGCTCGATTCAGCGATCTCCCTAGGTGCCTTGAGTCTGGATAAGGTGTCTGGTCGCAATAGCAGAGGTGATGAGTGTCGTGCCGAGGGGGCCGTTCCGGACGCTGGCCAACTGGGGTCTCGATCGGGCTATGGCATCCTGTATCGATGCATTGGCTGCGTATTCGCGGGCGAACATGGCTGGCAGGAGCGATCGCCGCAGCGCTGGTCCTGACCTTGGCGGCGGCGTTTCTGAAACCCGCGCTCGAGCGCGAGGTTCGCGAGCAGATCGAGTCCGCAGCCCTGCGCCATGGAATGGTTGCCCGGATCGGTTCGGTGCGGGTAGGCGTCTGGCCATTCTTGCGCCTTTCGGGCTTCGATCTCGACATCGGCCATGGATTGCGGCTGCATGCCGACACGGTCGCAGCCACGTACCCCGGCCGGCTGCGACTCGCCGTTCGTGCGGCCAATCTTGTCGGCCCGGCAGGCTTCGGAGTCCGCTCGCCAGAAACAGCCTGGTATGTGACGGGTATTCGCGCCGGGGATCTCGAGCTCACTTTGATAGAGCCGCAGCCCGGCCTGGCAATACGCCAGCAGACAGATGCGATGGGCAAGGTGTGGAAAGTCGAGGCGCAGGGGCTCGACGTCGATCGTCTGCTCGAGGTGCGGCGCGAAGGTCATCCGTTCGTCGTGGGCGGTGTCGCGGACGGCCACGTGGATCTTCGGACCAGCGCCGATGCGCTCCATTTCCACCTCGACATCGGTGCGCGCGGTGCACGCTTCACGGCGCTGGCGGACAAGACCGGCGATGAACCACAACTCGGCGACGCGACAGACGTGACCCTGCGATTCGACGGCGTATTGCAGCGTGCCGAGGCGGCGATCGAAATACCCGAAGTCCACGGAACGTTGGCCGGTGCGGACCTGACAGGCTCCTTGTCGCTGCGTGACATCGATACCGATCCGAGTGTCGACCTCGCACTCGGCGTGAGGCATCTGCAGTTCGGGCGACTACTGGGTGCAGCCGGCCTCGCAGTGCCGGAAAGCCTCGGAATGGACCCCGGCGAGAGTGATCTTGGAACGGCCAACATGGAAGTGAGTGTCCGCGGACGTGGGTCGGATCCTGCCTCTCTCGTGGTGAAGCAGAAGATCGACTTCAGTCCGCCACGCCCGATGCCGCCGGCGATCTCGCGACTGCGCGGGGACTTCATCTTCCGTTCCAACGGAGGACCCGGCCCGCAACGCCCCGTCGATGTGTCGCCCGCATCTCCAGACTTCATCGCGTTGCACGATGTACCGCCGCTGCTGGTGCGCACACTGCTGCTCTCCGAAGACGCGGGCTTCTACGGGCATGGAGGCATCGACCTTTGTTCCTGTCGCGTGACAAGGAGATCGGACGCAAGCTGCAGGAACTGGCGATCACGTTCCTGCTCGAGTCGGCGCTCGGCAAGGATCGTATCCTCGAGATCTACCTGAACATCATCGAATGGGGACCGGAGCTGCGTGGCCTGCGGCCCGCGGCCCGCCACTATTTCGGTTGCGAACCACAGGCGCTGACACCGGCCCAGATGGCCTTCCTGGTGGCGATCATCCCGGGGCCCATCAAGTACCAGCGTTCATTCGCGCGCGGCACGCCGGGGCCTGGCCTGCGTTTGCTGATCGACAACCTTCTGGCGAAGCTGCGGTCGGTGGAAGCGATCGGCGAAGAGGAATACGAACAGGCGCTCAGCGAACCGCTCGTCGTCGCCAGCCTGAAGCAGCCAGGTTGATTCGTTCAACGCGTGCGCTCATTCCTGCTACTGGTGACGCTCGATGACGCGGCCGAGCGTGGCGAGAATGCGTTCGCGCCATGACCGGCGTCGCCACTGAGCCAGACTCAGTTGGACGCTCGCGGCGAGGTCCTGCTCGAACTGTCGGCTCAGCTCGGCCGCAAGCCCGGCGCTGGTCACCAATAGATTCACCTCGTCGTTGAGCCCGAAAGAGCGGTGATCGATATTCGTCGATCCCAACAGGCACCAGCGGCCATCAACCACCAGGGTCTTCGCGTGCAGCATGCGTGTCGCGTACTCCCAGATCCCGATGCCGGTTTCCAGGAGGGGCCCGTATCGACGGCGACCGGCGCGTCTCACGAGGCCATGGTCGCTGTACGGGCCGCCGCTCACGATGCGAATTTGCACACCTCTTGCCTGGGCGGCGAGCAATTCCCTGCGGATGCCGAGGTCCGGAACGAAATAGGGAGAGCTCAGGTCGATGCTATGTCGAGCGCTGGCGAGGAGAAACTGCACCAGCATGCGGGCTCGGGTGGATCGGCCCGCGGTCGGAGTGCTGCCGACGGCCACGCCTTGTGCAAAGGCATTGGCACCCTCGGACAGCGGCGGAAATGATTCGTTGCCCACTAACAATTCGCCCGAGCTCTCGAGCCAGTTCTCGGCGAATACGGCCTGCAGGCCACCGACGATCGGGCCGGTAACCCGCACCACACAATCGCGCCAGGGCGCCGGTTCGGTGCGGCTCCAGTGGTCCGCAACCCCCGCGCCACCGATGAACGCTACCGCCCCGTCCACGACCAGGATGTTGCGGTGAGTTCGGCTGTTCCAGCGCAGAAACATGTGCCATCGCAGCGGGTGGTATCGATGCACGCGACCACCGGCAGCTTCCAGGGCCGCGAAGTGGTTGCGGCTCGTGCGCAGACTGCCGACGGCGTCGATGATCAGGCGGACTTGCACCCCGGCGCTGGCACGC
>JAQSWD010000212.1 GCA_029266835.1 Steroidobacteraceae bacterium | reverse complement strand
TGACGGCCATGACGTCTTCTTCACGCATGACCACGAGTTCATCTCCATCCACCTTCACTTCGGTGCCGGAGTACTTGCCGAACAGGATCTTGTCGCCGACCTTCACGTCGAGCGGACGGACGTTGCCGTCCTCCAGGATCTTGCCCTTGCCTACCGCAACGACCTTGCCCTGCACGGGCTTCTCGGCGGCCGAGTCCGGAATCACGATGCCGCCGGCGGAAACGCGCTCTTCTTCGAGACGCTTCACGATCACGCGGTCATGAAGAGGACGAATCTTCATGGGTTCGCTCCTTAAAATTAATGAGTTTTCGGGGATGTAACCGGGGGTGGTGGTATTAGCACTCCCCCCAAGTGGCTGCTAATTGTATTGGCGAAGGCTGTCTTTTCAACCCCGATCGAGCAGAAAGACTGCGGAAATAAACGAACTGGGGCCCCGGTCAAGGCATCAGAGACTGCTTAACCCCATCATTTGTCAGCGTTTCCGCCCGATATGTCGCATACGATGTCGGGCCCTGAAATTAGACCCCCAAAGCTTCGAGGACCCCGGTGCAAGCCAGAAAACCGCTTTCTCTCGTCCTGATCGCCGCCCTTTTGGCCTTCGGCAGCCCGGCCGTCCATGCGATCGGCGAAGACGAGTACCTGCAGCCCGAGGAAGCTTTCCAGTACACGGCCACCGCGGACGAAAACACGGTCACCGTCGAGTGGCGCGCGGCCAAGGGTTACTACCTCTACAAGAAGCGCATGGGGCTGGCGGCCGCGACTTCGGGCGTCACGGTGGGCGAGCCGGTTTATCCGAAGGGCGAGTCTCATAAAGATGAGTTCTTCGGCGAGCAGGAGGTCTTCCGCAACACGTTCAAGGTCACTGCGCCGCTCAAGGGCGCGCGGGCCGGCGAGACGATCGCGCTCAAACTCAAGTGGCAGGGCTGCGCGGATGCGGGCCTCTGCTATCCGCCCAGCGTATGGGATGCGAACGTCAAGGTGGTTTCCACGTCGGCCGCCGCGGTGGCCTCGGCCGCCGGTGCATTCGACGACGCCACTCCAGAATTGGCCGGCGACGACGAATTCCTGCCGGTGGACCAGGCCTTCGCGCTCACGGGCGAAGCATTGAGCGTCAACAACATCCAGCTCAACTGGCGCATCCACGACGGCTACTACCTCTACAAGGACCGCATCAAGGTCGAACCCGCCGGTGACACCAAGGCCATCGGCGCGCTGGTACTGCCCAAGGGCGAGAACCATCACGACGAATACTTCGGTGACCAGGAGGTCTACCGGCAGAGCGTCGACGCCACGTTCTCGGTGCCGCCGTCGGATGCGAAGACCGTCGAAGTCAAAGTGACCTATCAAGGTTGCGCGGATGCGGGCCTGTGCTACCCGCCCGAGACCAAGACGATATCGATCTCGCTGGAAGACGCGCCGCCCGCAACCTCGGTGGCGACCGACAGTTCCGGCGGCTACGTTTCCGAGCAGGACAGCTACGCGGAGAAGATCAAGAACGGCAACCTGTTCCTGGTGCTGCTCTCGTTCTTCGGCGCGGGATTGCTGCTGGCGTTCACGCCCTGCGTGTTGCCCATGGTGCCCATCCTCTCGGGCATCATCGCCGGCAGCGGCGCGAACGTGACCACGCGCCGCAGCTTCATGCTCTCGCTGAGCTACGTGCTCGGCATGGCCTTCACCTACACGGCCGCGGGCATCGCCGCGGGCGCCATCGGCCAGGGGTTCAACCTGCAGGCCACGTTCAACCAGCCGTGGATCATCACGCTGTTCAGCCTGCTTTTCGTGGTGCTGGCGGCATCCATGCTGGGCCTGTTCACCATCGAGATGCCGGGCTTCATCCAGACGCGGCTTTCGAGCAAGAGCAACGAACAGCAGGCCGGCACCTACCTCGGCGTGGGTGTCATGGGTGCATTGTCCGCGCTCATCGTTTCCGCCTGCGTGGCGCCGCCGCTGATCGCCGCGCTCACCGTCATCAGCCAGACCGGCGATGTGGTGCGCGGCGGACTGGCGTTGTTCGTCATGAGCCTGGGCATGGGCACGCCGCTGCTGCTGGTGGGCGCCTCGGCGGGCAAACTACTGCCGCGCGCCGGCGCATGGATGGACACGGTGAAGAACCTCTTCGCCGTGTTGTTCCTTGCGGTGGCGGCGTGGATGCTGTCGCGCATCGTGCCGGCGTGGGCTGTGCTGCTGCTCTGGGCCGTGCCGGCCTTCGTGCTCGCGTGGGTGCTGTTGCGCGCCGCGTTCAAGTCCGCGCCGGCGCGCAATACTTCGCGCGCGCTGGGTGTGGCCGCCGGCATCTACGGCGTGAGCCTGTTGGTGGGCGTGTTCCTCGGCGGCACCAATCCGCTGACACCGATCCCGCAGCTCGCCGCGAAGGTGACGCACCTCGAGTTCAAACGCTTCAAGACCGTCGCGGATCTCGAGCGAGAAGTCGCCGCTGCTTCCGCGGCCGGCAAACCGGTGATGGTGGATTTCTACGCCGACTGGTGCGTGTCCTGCATCGAGATGGAACACAAGACTTTCACCGTCGCCGAAGTGCAGGACGCGCTGAAGGACACCGTGCTGCTGCAAGCCGACCTATGGCGTTGACGGCACGGAACGGAGAAACTTCCGCGTCGTCGGGTTCATGGAGGCTGCGGAGTTCGCGGCCGTGGTCCGGCAGGCAGTCGTCGCTCCGGCGACCAGCAACACTCCGTGACACAAGCCGGTTCCGCAACGCCGCGAGTACTGCTCGCGGCCATCATCGTCATTGGGGCCGGCGCGGCCGGCTATCTGGCGTATCGCGCGAAGGACGTTCCGGCCAGAGCCGAGGCGCCCGCCGTCGAGCCCGATTCGACCGCGGCGCCAATGCAGGCCGAAGAACCCAAGCCGGCGGGCAAGTCCATTCCCGACACGCTTCCCGACATCACGCTGGCCGACAAGACCGGCAAGCCCACCAAGCTCTCGAGCTTCGGCAACCGGCCCTTGATGGTTAATTTCTGGGCCACCTGGTGCGCGCCC
>JAQSWD010000105.1 GCA_029266835.1 Steroidobacteraceae bacterium | reverse complement strand
ACGGTGAGCCCGCAGGCGCGCGCCATGGCGACGAGATGGATCACGTGATTGGTGGAACCGCCCGTGGCCATGAGGCCCACGATGGCGTTCACGAACGACCGCTCGTCGATGACTTCGACGAAGGGTAGATAGCCGCTGCCGAGCGCGGTGGTCGCGGCCGCGCGCTGCGTGGCGGCCACGGTGAGCGCATGCCTCAAGGGTGTGTTCGGGTTGACGAACGCGGCGCCCGGCACGTGCAGGCCCATCATCTCCATCAGCATCTGGTTGGAGTTGGCGGTGCCGTAGAACGTGCAGGTGCCGGCGTTGTGGTACGAGTTCATCTCCGCGGCGAGCAGTTCGTCGCGCGTGGCCAGGCCCTCGGCGAAGCGCTGGCGCACCTCGGCCTTCTGCTTGTTGGCGATGCTGCCCGTGGGCATGGGCCCACCCGGCACGAAGATGATGGGCAGCTGCCCGAACGACGCGGCGCCGATGAACAGGCCGGGCACGATCTTGTCGCAGATGCCTAACAACAACGCCGAATCGAAGGCCTCGTGGCTCAACGCCACCGCCGTGGCCAGCGCGATCACGTCGCGGCTGAACAGCGAGAGTTCCATGCCGGCGCGGCCCTGCGTCACGCCGTCGCACATGGCGGGCACGCCGCCGGCCACCTGGGCGGTCGCGCCGGCGCCGCGCGCCGCGGCGCGGATCACTTCCGGATAACTCTCGAACGGCTGGTGCGCCGACAACATGTCGTTGTACGAGGTGACCACGCCGATGTTGGGAATGACCTGCTGCAGCCGCGCCTTGTCTTCCCCGGACGCCGCCATGACATGCGCGAGATTGGCGCAGGCCAGCTTGCCGCGCGCCGGCTCGATCAGCTTGCGCTTGCGCGTACGTTCCAGGTATTCGCCGCGGGCGGCGGCCGACCGGCCACCGATGCGCTCAGTGACTTCGACGATGACGTCGTGGAGCTTGCTTGATTGCCGCGGGGGGCTCATCGAGAGTGCCTCTACTCGTACCAGCTGTGGCCGTGGCGCTCGGTGAGCGCAATCGCGGCCGTGGGCCCCCAGGTGCCGGCAGGATAAGGCTTCACTGTCTGGCGCGTCGACTTCCAGCTGGTCTGGATGCCATCGATCCAGTTCCACGCGGCCTCGACCTCGTCGCGGCGTACGAACAGCGTGGTGTTGCCTTTCAAAGCATCGAGCAGCAGACGCTCGTAGGCGATCCGCTGGCGGCCGCCGCTCTCGTCCTTGGGCAGCGACAGCTCCAGTGGCACTTCGCGCAGGCGGACGCCTTCGAGGCCGGGTTGTTTGCTGAGTATCTGCAGTACCACGCTTTCCTGCGGCTGCAGCTTGATGACCAGGCGGTTGGCCTGCAGATTCGGCTCGTCGGCAGCGAAGATGTTGTGCGGCACGGTCTTGAACTGGATGGCGATGTCGGTGCGCCGCGCCTGCATGCGCTTGCCGGTGCGTAGATAGAACGGCACGCCAGCCCAGCGCCAGTTGTCGATCTCGGCGCGCAGCGCGACGAAGGTTTCGGTCTCGCTGTTGCCTTTCGCGCCCTGCTCCTGGTTGTAGCCCGGAACCGCGACGCCGCCCGCACTACCCGCCGCGTACTGGCCACGCACGGTGGTGGCACCGACCGTGGCCGAGCTGATCGGCCGCAGGCTGCGGATGACCTTGGTCTTCTCGTTGCGCACTTCGTTGGGCTCGAACAGGTGCGGCGGCTCCATGGCCACCAGCGCCATCAGCTGCAACACGTGGTTCTGGATCATGTCGCGCAGCGCGCCCGCTTCGTCGTAGTAACCGGTGCGGCCTTCGAGGCCGACGGTCTCGGCCACCGTGATCTGCACATTGTCGATCGACGACGAATTCCACAGCGGCTCGAACAGCGAGTTCGCGAAGCGCAACGCGAGCAGGTTCTGCACGGCCTCTTTACCGAGGTAGTGATCGATGCGGAAGATGCGGTCTTCGTGGAAGACACTGCCGACTGCTTCGTTGATCGCGACGCTCGAGGCGAAATCGGTACCGATCGGCTTCTCGAGAATGATGCGGCAGTGTTCGCAGGCCAGCCCCGCAGCGGCGAGGCTGCGCGCCGTCGGCCCATAGAACTTCGGCGACGTCGCCATGAAATAGAGGATGCGGTTACTGCCGGCGAGCGCTTTCTGCAGGGGCTCGGTGCCCGCCGCGGAACCGTCGCCCGCCTGGAACGGCGCATAGGTGATGCGCGTGAGCAGGTCCGCGAGCGCGTCTTCCTTGAGGAAATCCGGCAGTACGTGCTTGCGCAGCGACTCCTCGACGAACTTGCGGAATTCCTCGTTGGGCATGGCATTGCGCGCCGAGCCCACGAAGGTGAGCGTGGGCGGCACCAGCTTCTCGCGGCACAGGTGGTACAGCGACGGCCAGACCATGCGCTGGGACAGGTCGCCCGTGGCGCCGAACAACACGAATTTCTGGATGGTGTGCTTCATCATGAGTTGCGCAGCAGCCTGGCGGCGCCCAGCAACTCTACGTGCGGATGGGAGATGGTTTCCACCGGAACATTGCGCATGGCGGGCGTGAAGCGGCCCTTGTATTCGAAACCCTGTCGAATGCGGCGCTCCAGCATGGCGCGGTCGAAATGCGCCAGCATGGCGCCGGAAATCAGCACCCCCTGCCAGGCGCCCAGGGTCAGGGCGAGATCACCGGCGAACGAGCCCAGGACTTCGCAGAACAGGCCGACGGCTTCGACACAGTTTTCGTCGCTGCCATTGGCGGCGCGCGTGGTGACCTCGGCCGCCGAAAGCTCGGGAACGTGCTGTCCGGCGATCTCGCTGAGCGCGGAATAGAGATTCGACAGGCCGCCACCCGACAGCACGCGCTCGGCCGACACACGTCCGTACTTCTTGCGCAGCCAGCGCAGCACTTCGATGGATTGCTCGCTGGAAGGAGCGAAGCTTGCATGGCCACCCTCGGTGGCGAGCACACTGAACACGCCCTGGTTGGCGATGACACCGCCCACGCCCAGGCCCGTGCCGACCCCGACGATGGCGCAGACGCCCTGCTTCATGGGCAACGTGAGGCGCTGCGCACCGATGGCCTGCAGATCCGCCGTGCGCAGCGCGCCGACCGCGTGCCCGACGGCTTCGAAATCATTGACGATGCGCAACTGCTGAAAGCGCTGCGACTCACTGAGCGCGCGGGCCGAGAAAGACCAGCCGCTGTTGGTGAGCTGCACGCGATCGGCATCCACGCGCCCCGCGACGGCCACCGCGGCGCGGTTGAGCGAAGCGGGAATGCCGGGAGTGGCGTTCCGGTAGTACTGCGCGGCATGCGAAATGGATTCATGCGCGCGGACCGCGTAGCGGCGCACGCAATGCACGTTGATCGTGTGATCGTCGGGGCCGCCGACCGCGATGCCGAAGCGGATGTGAGTGCCGCCGACATCCGCGACGAGACCCAGCACCGCGGAGTGATCGAATTTCTCTCCGCCCGTCGAATCCGCGCTGGAGAGCGCCGTGTTGCCCGTCACTGGTCGCCTTTTTTCAAGCCCATCGGGCCCCCGGAAAGCCGCGAAGATTGCGCCACGCGAGACAGCGCTGTCAACCAGAATAGTCAGGAAAACCACGGAGTTATTGATCTTATTGTGGCTCGCGACTTGCAGCGCCGCTGGTCGATTGACAACGCTGTCTGACAACAAGACAATTTTGGCAATCAAGGGGGACTGGCTATGGGACGCATCACGATTCACGATGTCTCTAAGGCTGCGGGCGTGTCCATCAAGACCGTCTCGCGAGTGCTCAACAGTGAACCCAATGTGCGCAGTGAAACCCGGGCGCGGGTGCTCAAGCTCGTCGAAGAGCTGAACTATCACCCCAGCCTTTCCGCGCGCAGCCTCGCGGGACGCAGCTCGAACCTCATCGGGCTCATCTATCAGAACCCCAGCGCCAACTACGTGGTCGACCTGCAGAAAGGCGCGCTCGAGCGCTGCCACACGCGCGGCTATCGCCTGCTGGTGCATCCCTGCGAGGGCAACGATCTTTCCAGCGTGCGTGATCTCGCCGGCCTGGTGCTGGAATCGCATCTCGACGGCGTGGTCCTCGCTCCGCCATTGTCCGACTCCACGGAAGTGCTGGCCGAACTGCAGAAGCACCGCATCCGTTTCGTGCGCATCGCGCCGACGGTGGATCTCGATGCCTATTCCTGCGTGTACATGAACGACGTCGCCGCCGCGCGCGAGATGACCGAGTACCTCATCGCGCTGGGTCACGAACGCATTGGCTTCATCAATGGCCCGGCGGGACATCCGGTGACCGAGCAGCGTTACCTCGGCTACACGCTCGCGCTGCGCTCGCATGGCCTGGATGTCGATCCGCAGCTCGTGGATCGTGGCGAATTCACCTTCGACTCGGGTCTCGCGGCCGCGCGTCGCCTGTTGTCTCGCGCGACGCGTCCCACGGCCGTGTTCGCCAGCAACGACGACATGGCCGCCGGTACCATCATGGCCGCCCACGAAATGGGCCTGCCGATCCCGAGCCGCCTGTCGGTGGCGGGCTTCGACGACAGCTACGTGGCGCAGGTGATCTGGCCGCGGCTCACCACGGTTCATCAGCCCACCTACGAGATGGCACACCAGGCGGCGGACATGTTGTTCCGCTCCATGGGCGACGAGCAGCCGCCCAGGAGCC
Organism: Steroidobacteraceae bacterium; assembly: GCA_029266835.1. Classification (GTDB taxonomy): domain Bacteria; phylum Pseudomonadota; class Gammaproteobacteria; order Steroidobacterales; family Steroidobacteraceae; genus CADEED01. The sequence goes on along the minus strand of JAQSWD010000105.1, from coordinate 4,957 downwards.
TGGAAATCCCGTACCGCATGGTGTGCCGCGAATCGACCGGGCCGAGACCTGCAAACTGAGCGGCTCGCGGGCCGCCGCGCGGTGGCCTAACTAATCAGCCTGCCGAACCCGTTGATGGTCAGCCGTCCGCGGGCCGGATCCTCGGAGAGCACCGTCCCCGGGCCTATGTCGCCGGAATGCAGGGCATTTCCCTTGTAGATGATGAGCCGGTTGAACATCGCGCCGACGGTGTGGATGCGTTCGAAAAGTCCCGTGGCGTCGCGCACATAGCCTTGGGCGGGCACCTGCCTCGCCAGCTCTGCGGCCAGCACGGACTGGTAGCCGGCAAGGTTCGCAGGCGTGATCTCCGCCAGACCTGTGGCTCGGTGCCGGTAGAGGGAAGTGCCGCCCTGCTCCGGCGCGCACAGGTAGTGGATGAAGGCGATGCGGTCGATCTCGGGCCCGTCGAAGTGCGGATTGCGCTGCCGCGGCTGGAGCTTCTCCGGTGGCGTGGTGATCATCGAGAACGCGCACATCTCCAGGTCCGTGCGCATCGGCACCCCGAAGGCTTCGGCGACCGGGCCATTGACGGCCCCGAGCAGCGCATCCACGTATTGCGCCGGAGCGGGCGCGCGCACTCCAGGGTAGTTAGAGCCAACGTCGACGAACATCGCGTTGCGCGCATGATCGATGAGCTCGCCCGGATCCAGGAACAGCCCGTCGATGCACAACAGCGGCAGCCGCTCGGCACCCAGGGTGAGGCGCGTGACGAGGCGGCCTGGATTGATGCGAAACATGCTCGACTACTCGTCCACCGGGACCGTGCGAGTCCCCGGCCGCGCAGGCAGGATCTTCGCCGGGCAGTTCGCGCGCAAAAATTGTTCGTGTGTGGCGGCCTTGGCCACGACACTCGAGATACCGGCCACCAGGTTCTCGAGCTCGGCGACCAGTTGCTCCTCGGGCACATCATCGACGGCGGGAGAATAGTAGTCAGGCATGATGCCGAAGCCGGCGTACAGGGCCAGCCAGGAACTCGGACGGAAGAAATCGGTGGCCTGCGGGGTGAACCTGCCCGTGGCGCGGAACAGGTTCATGCCCTCCGCGAGACTGTCGGGTATGGGCATGCGCTGGCACTCATCCCAGAACGGCTCGCCCTCGCGCTGGCTGAGCTTGTAGTGGAGCACGAGAAAATCGCGGATGTGCGCCCAGTGTTCGCGGTTGGCGCGGTTCACGTGCTCCCGCAGTGCCGGGTTGGGCCGTGACTGCGGGAAGCTGCCTAACAGGAACTGCAGGCCGCGCTGCACGAGGTAGATGCTGGTCGATTCCAGCGGCTCGAGGAAACCACTCGCCAGTCCCAGGCAGAAGACATTGCGGTTCCAGATCTTGCGACGAATGCCGGTGCGCAAGGGCAGCAGCCGCGGCTCCGCCAGCGACCGCCCGTCCACCTCACGCGACAATGTCGCCAAGGCCTCGTCATCCGAAATGTACCGGCTGCAGAACACATAGCCATTTCCGGCTCGGTGCTGAAGTGGAATGCGCCATTGCCATCCCGCGCGGCTGGCGATCGAGCGCGTCTGCGACGGTGGCGGCCCGGAACTTTCGGTGGGCATCACAACCGCACGGTCGCAAGGCAGCCACTGCGACCAGTCGTCATAGCCGGTTTTCAGCGCTTCTTCGATCAGCAGCCCCTCGAAGCCGGAGCAATCGATGAACAGGTCGCCCTGGAGTTCGCGATCGCCGTCGAGGCGCAAGGACTCGACATCCCCCGTTTCGCCGTTGAGCTTCACCGACTGCACTTTGCCCTGCACGTGTTTGACGCCGGCGAGCACGGACCAGCTCTGCAGATATCGCGCGACCCGATGCGCGTCGAAATGCAGCGCGTAGTTGAAGAACAGGCAGCCGCTCGCGGGGTCGCCGGTGGGAACACCGAATTTTCCGGCGCGCGCCAGCTCCGACGAGAGCACATAGCGGTCAATGGGCAGCGCCTTGCCCAGCTGACGGCCCTTCACCCACCAGTGCTGGAACGAAGTACCCAGCAGGGGCACGCCGTGTTCCGAGAAGGGATGGAAGAACCGGCTTCCCTCGCCGGCCCAACCTTCGAAGCCGATCGCCAGTTTGAACGTCGCCGACGTGCGCTGGATCAGGTCGACCTCGTTGATCTTGAGCCGCTGCAGGAACTCGCGGAAATGCGGCACGGTGCCTTCGTCCACGTCCATTGTGCCGATCTCGGGCGACTCCACCAGCGTGACGCGGGTGTGACGCTGCGCACCGAAGCGATCGATCAGCGCGGCCGCGGCCATCCAGCCCGCGGTGCCTCCGCCGACGATCACCACGGAATTGATGCGGTTGTCTGCCATCGCGCCTCAGCCTGCCCGCGCGGAGATCGTCAGGGAAAAATTTCAGCCAAGGCGCGCGAGCGCGCCTATTTCCGCCACTGCCACGACGAGGTGGTAGAAAGTGCTGGCCGGGGCCGGTTCGTCGACCAGTTTGCCGCTGGCGTCGATGCGGTCATACCAGAGCCCGGGTATGGGACAGTCGAGATAGCGCAGCAAGCCCTGCGCCGCCGACACCGTCATCGCGAAATATTTCGCGTCGCCGGTGAGCCGGGCCGCGAGCGCACCCGCTTTGAGCCGCTCGGTCTGTGGCCACAGTCGCGCGCTGGCATCGTGCGCGGAGAAATCGTCGAGCACCTGTTGCAATGCGAGTCCATCGCGGATGCAATTCGCTTCGGTCACGTCGATGAGTTTCATCGCGACCGCACGCGCTTTCGGATGACGGTCGCCGGCCCAGCGCAGCAACAGCCAGGCCCATTCGAACTGGTGACCGGGTTCGACGATGCGGCCCGGAATGCCGGCCGCCAGCTTCCAGTCCTCATCGAAGAATTCGTGCAGCAGCCCGTGGCCATCGAAGAAATGTGCCAGCGCGAACTCGGCGATCTCGTCGGACAGGGATCGCCACAGCCCGCCGTCGGCGCACACTTCGCAACCCGCGAGAGTGGCCTCGAACAGGTGCATGTGCGGATTCGACTCGAGCGGCAAGCTGGTCGGCACGCCATTCTCGAAGCCCCCGCCCTGCCGTTTCGTGAGTTTCAGCACCGCCTGCAACAGTTCGTGCGCCTGGCGCTCGCGTTCCGCGCGCCATTCGGCGCCGAGCGTGGCGCCGAGGTTGAAAGCCAGCAATCCGAACGCCTGGTCGTAAGTCACCGCACGATCATCGGCGACGGAGAAGTCGGCGTTGATCAGCGTGCGGAACAGGCCGTCGGGACGTTGGAACCTCGCGTACCAGAAATCGAGGCCGTGCTGCACGAGACCCGCAGCGTCACCACGCCAACCCAGCGAGGGGCCCATCGCGAAACAATAAGCCTGGCGCGGGGTGACGCGCGACCGCCGTCGGTCCGCCAGCGGTTTGCCGTCCTGACCCAGCCTCTCGAAGTAACCACCCGCCGGGTCCACACCCTTGGTGGACCACAGCGGGTAAGCGGCATCGAGCAGCCAGCCCGAAAGCTGGCTGTGGAGTTCCTGGATTCTCGCCTTGTCGTCCATGTGCTTCCGTTATCAATGACCCGCAGCAGGACCTGTGCTGCCGTGTTCGTAGGTACGGGCTTTGGATGCCGCCACCGCGAACACGACGATGAGAGCGTAAGCCACCGCCGGCAGGAAGTATGCCGCGTGCAGGCCCGCCGAGTCCGCAATGACTCCGTAGACGTACGGAAGAATCGCGCCACCAACGATCGCCAGGCACAGCAGTCCGGAGGTGGCCGCGGGCGCTGCCGTGGACCGCTCCAGCGTCAGCGTGAAGATGACGGGAAACATGATGGAGTTGAACAGGCCGATGGACAGCGCCAGGTACGCCGCGGTCGCTCCGTGCAATTGCGTCACCGCCAGGCAGAGCGTGGCAGCGCCGAGTGCAAACGCCGCAAGCAGCCAGGGCGCACGTTGCTTCACGAGGAACAGCAGCCCGCTGCCGATGAGGCGGCCGACCATCGCGCCGCCCCAGTAATAGCTCACCATCTTGCCCGCCTCTTCGAGCGAAATGTTCAGCATGTCCGGCTCGTGCAGGAAGTTGGTCATCGCGCTGCCGATGGAAACCTCGGCGCCGACGTACAGGAAAATCGCCGCGGCACCGAACAACGCCCAGCGTGACTTGAGCGCGGTGGCCACCGAAGGCTGCTGGCCTGCATCGACCGGCTTGGTCACGTCGAGCAGGCGGCGGAACGCGAAGATGAACAACGCCAGCAACACCAGTGCCGCGGCGATGGCGAAGAACACCGTATCGATCTTGCGGAATGATTCGTCTCGCAATTCGGCCGTCACTTCTGCGCCATGCGTGACCGCGAAGATGCCGCCGGCAAGGATGATCCCCGACACCAGCTGCGGCGCGATCCACGTGCCCAGCGAGTTGAACGCCTGCGAGAACGTCAGGCGGAAATGCGCCCGTTCCGGCGGACCGAGCGCGGCGGCAAGCGGATTCGCCACCACCTGCAGGATGGTGATGCCGCTGGCGATGACGAACAGCGCCACGAGCACCAGCGAATAAGTGTTCAGCGCCGTCGCGGCCGGCACGATCAGGCAACCCGCCACCATCACGCCCAGCGCGAACATGATGGACTTGCTGTTGCCCAGCCGCGCGATCAGCGCCGCCGCGGGCAGCGAGACCACGAAGTACGCCATGAAGAACGCGAACTGCGTGAGCATGGCCTGCGCGTAGGTGAGATCGAAGATGGCCTTGAGTGCGGCGATCAGCGGGTCGATGGAGACCGTGATGAAGCCCCACATGAAGAACAGCGTGGTGACGGTTGCGAAACCGGCGCGCATGCCCGAGTAGTTGGAATTGTTCATCGAGTCCCTCTGGAGATGTGCCTGCGGAAAATTCGGATCAATGCGCCGCGACCTTCATGAGCGCGGTGCGGGTCGGAAGCAATCGATGGCTGAACGGCAGGATGGCCGCGCCCACGGCCGGCGCGTCGTCGGAGAGCGCG
>JAQSWD010000104.1 GCA_029266835.1 Steroidobacteraceae bacterium | reverse complement strand
TCCGCCAGCTCCGCCACCCGATCCAGCAACTCGTATCCTTCCAGCAACTCCACCATCTGCAAGCCACGCAGACGCGTGGCGCCATCAGGGGAGCTGAGTTCCTTGCGTGCATGGTCGAGGCCGTGACACGGCAGCTGAGCTTCCAGCGCGGCCGCCGCCGGTTCGGCGCGCGGGCCCGACAGATGCAAGGCTCGCAGGCCGGTGGCGGGTTCGAAGTGATAGTGAATTCGCGCCTCCTCGCCCAGCCACTCGCCGGTTTCCGGGCATCACTCGGGCATGTATGTCGTCGGCGATGCCGGCGACGTTCTCACCGCGCACCCCTGCGAGGATGCGCGCGAAGTTGAAGAGATCAGGCCACTCCGCGGCCTGCGCCGCGAGATGCACCGGGAACAGCTCGAAGTACTCGACCCACAAAGGCTCGATCCAATCGGCGGGGCGTCGCGCATCGAGCGCGGCGGCGAGGTAGCGCAGTAGTTCGAGCTGGTTGAACTCCACACGCAGCAGTGGCGAATCGTAGGAGCCCGGCGGCTCGTCGATGAAACCGAGCGCCGAGGTCGTGTCCCCCAGCGCCAGCGCCGTGAACGCCAGGGATCGACGCTGGGTGTCACCGAACTCTTCGCGCGCCCGCAGCAGGGGCTTCAGCAGCCCGGCGTCGAATCCGGCTGGACGAGCAACGCCCAGGCACTCCGACGTGAGAGAGAAGTTGAGCATCCAGCCCACGATGGGCGCGCCGAGGCGATTCTGGGCGCGCAGCTCATCGACCACGCGCGGCAAATGCGGATGGCAGCCGTGAACAAAGTCGCGCACGGTCGCGCTGCCGCAGAGAGCAATGCCACCGGCCAGAGCGCCATCGCTGCCGGCCATCGCCGACCGGAGCCGCGAACCGGACAGCGCATGGTAACCGTGGCTGTCCCGCTCCAGCCTATCTACCTGCTCCTTCGTCGGCGCAGCATGCTGCCCGACGAGAATCCGCCAATCGACGGGGTTCAACGGTGAGCTCATCGGACATCTCTCGGGTCGAATACGTTCATCGTGCCATTTTCGCGATCATGAATGATCACGTTGTCGAGCAGTTCCTTCGGTTTCACTTTGCTGAGCAATTCGAGCACCTCTTTGCGCTGCGGCTCGCCGAGGTTCCCGAGGTCCAGAATCACCTTGCGTGGCGACACCGCGCCCAGCGGCGCCGCGGAGCCAACCCGTCTGACGACGTCAGAGACCACGGTGGTCGGCCGCGGCGTCCGCGACCCTGCGGCTGGCACGAGCACCTCGAATTGTGTGCCACTTGCATCACGGAATACACCGTCACCGACGCGCGTAACCAGGCCATCGGTGAAAACCCCCTCCGCCAGGAGCATCGATTTCGCCTGGTCGTGCGCGGTCGATCCTTCACGCGCTCCCTTTCCGGCCAGCACGGCGACACGTCCCGAAGTCTTCCCGATGGCGTCGCGCCTGGCCACGTCCTCGACCGCGCGCGCGGTCACCGCTTCCGACATCGACACGTGCACCACCCGGATCTTGCCCGGCAGGCCTAGCACGTTGTTCGCTTCGTCCTCGAGCTTCTTCAGGATGCTCGCGTCGCCGGCGCGGGTGCGTCCGCCCAGTTTCGTCTCCGGGGTGGTATGCACCTGCACTTCGACATTGCCGGACTCACCCTTGAGTATGGACACCATCTGCCGGCGCTGCGCGGCGGACAGTTCCTTTATGGGCGACGGATTTGATTCGAGTTTGCGGATCAGATTCTGCACATTGTTCTCGAGGCGTTCTCCAGTGATCGCGCTGAAACTATCGAACGACAGCCCGCTCTTCTGATGCTTGGCCTCCACGAGCACTACCGAGAACGTGCCATTCTTGTTCTCGCGCAGGAACACCCCGTCGAAGCCGTTGTTGGATTCGTTGCGCAGGTTGTCCTCGTTGACCGGGAAGCGCTCCTTGCCTGCGGCCGTCTCGCGTAAAGCGGCATTGCGGCGCCCCCTCGCATCCAGCGTGTTCATCGACGGTGAACACGCGCCGGTAGCTGCGCCCCTTCTCGGTCCAGGTATCGCCGAGTTGATAGACCTTGCCATCGAGGGTGCTGCCCGACGCGAGCGCATGCGGATACTGCTTCTGCGACTCGGGCGTTCGCCTGGGTGCGCCCTCGGAACGCGAAGGCAGGTTTTCGATCTCGGACTTCACCTGCTGTTTCTCGGCCGCGACGAAACCGCGGCCCTTCTGGTCGCGCAGCTCGGGTGAATCGAGCACGCGCTGGTGATCGTCGATCTGCCGGCTCAGGCCGTTGATCTCGTCCATGAGCCGCATTTGCGCGTCGAGGTCGAGCCCGCCCTTCGACAGCTGCTGCATGCGCTCGTGGATGATGCCGGGCAGCTTCTCGAGCTCGAGCTTCGCTTCCCATCCACGACTGCCGACCGTGGTCAGCTTGAACCAGTCGGCCAGCTGTCGCAGGCGTCCTAACAACCCCTGGTAACGCTGCATGCTCTGTACGGTGTGTGCGTGCAGCATCACGTCGGTGGGCGTGGCGTCGGGGCCCGCTTCCACGCGCACGCCGCGCCGCGGACCGCCGTGTTCATCGGGGATCACGCGCACGGTGTTGCCGTGGAGATCCTCATTGACCTTCACCTCGACATTGACACCGAGCTTCGGCGGCAGGCCTGCGCGCCCCTTCCCGCCGGCAGCGTCGGCATCCAGACGCGGCTCCGACGTCGGCGCATTCGCCTCCGCCTGCGCGCGCGCCGCGGGATTTTCCACCGGCGCGCCGGGCTCATCGTCGGCCTTGGCGTTCACATCCGCCTCGAGCGCGGCGCGCTCGTGATTGCCGATGAGTCCGCGCGCCTCCACCTCGGCGGACGCGGCCTTGCCCGCGGGCGTTTCGAGGAAATCGCGATATGACGTGTCGGGATACTGGGCGCGATGCTGTTGAAAGGCGTCGCCGAGTACGCGATTGGCTTCGGCTATGCGTCCCTCCGGCGTCGACAGGTGCATCGACGGACCTTTCAGGTGACCCCACGCGCCCTTCGCGCCCTGCATGGCCGCTCCCATCGCCACGCCCGTGCCCACGCCTGTGGCGGTGCCCACCACGAGATTCGCCAGGGGATTGCCCTTCCACGTGTCGTCCGCGAGTGCCGTGCCGACGAACGCGGACGGCAGCGCGCTCGCCGCGTTCTCGATACCTTCGGCAAGACCCTCCGCGAGCACCCGGAGCGCCTTGCTGTCGCCGGCCGCCATGCGCGCCAGAATGTTGTTGCCCTGGATGCCGCGCGTGAGGAATCCGGACTCCATCTTGTTGAAGCCGGAGGCAACGCGGCCGATGGCCTGCCCCGCCCGGCTCTGCGCCACTTTCTGGCCGATGCCCGAGCGACCGACCCCGGCGAGCAGCCGGGTCATGCGCGTGGGTTGCGCCGCGCGCAGTCCGGTGCCCGCGGCGCCCTTGAGAATGCGCCCGCCCATCCCGGCGGTGAACGCGGAGGTGAGCGCATCGACGACACCCACCGCGAGATCGACGCCGATGTCCTCGGCGCCGTACGAGCCACCCATGATGAGTGCCTTCGTACCCATGGTGGTGAGCGTGGCCGCCACCGACGCGATCACCGCGATCATCACGGGGCCCAGCGTTCCGCCGCTGACCGCGGTGAGGATGGCGCCGACGGTGATGGCCACCACCATGCTGGCCACCTGCGCCGCGAAGTTCGCGACACTGTCGATGGCGCGGCGGTGATCCTCCACCGCGGCTTGCACACGTTCGACGCGGTAGTCGAGTTCATCACGCAGGACCTCGCGCTCCTCCTCGGACAGATCGGTGCGATGGAGCTGCGGCTCGAGCTCGTCGAGTTTCTTCTGCTGCAGGCGCAGCCAGCGCTCCTCGCCGCCGGCCGCGACGCCGCCGAGCACGCCCGTGAGGTCGTCGAGCTCGCGATTCGTGCGCCGGCGCTCCTGCGCGATGCGCTGACTGGCGGACGTCGGCGCGCCATGCTCCACCGTGTCCATGATGTCGGACTCGTCGCGGCCGCTGAGCTCACCACGCAGCATGTCGTCGAAGCTCTCGCCCGGATGCCGCCGCTCCCAGTCGATGCGCAGCTGATCGATCTCGGCCTTGGTCATGTTGCCGAGCCGATTCTTGAGCGCGTCTTCGTCGGTGCCATCCTGCTCGGTGGCGTATTCGACGGTCTGCAACGCGGTGAGCCGGCCACCCTGCTGATGCAGCGACCGCGCCTTCTGGCGGTCCACGCCGCCCATGTTGGCTTCGATGGTGTACCAGAGTGGATAGGTGTACTGGTCCGAGTACGCCTGGTCGAGCGCGGCCATCGAGATGTTCGAGCGGCGCTGGGCCTCGTCGCCCATCTCGCTCTCCATCTGCCGCTCGAGCTTCATCACTTCGACGGAAATCGCCTCTTCGCTGAGTGGTGGATCCGCACGCGACAGCTTTTCGCGCAGGCGATTGACCCGGGCCTGGCGCGCCGGGCCCTGGTCGAGGCGCGTCTCCTGCAGCGCGCGCTCGTACTGGTTGGTGAGGACGTTGTTGATCTTCTCGTCGCTGGCCCAGAGTCCCTGGCGCTCGATCTCGATGCGCGCGGCATCGGCGGCAATCGGGTCATTGGTGCGCAGCGCATTGGCGAGGTCGCGCTCGGGTCCCGGGTCCATCTCGCTCGAGATGGCGTTCTGCATGACCGAGTGGCCGGGATTCGCCGGGTCCTGGTACTCCTCGACGTTCTTGTAGCGCTCGTTGAATTCGCTCTCTATCCGCCCCGTGCGCCGGCGCAGCTCGGCCTCCATCTGCTGGCTGTTCCAGCCCTCGCGCTGCGCCTGCGCCAGCACTTCGTCGTGCACGCGCTTGTAAGTGGCCTCGATCTCCTCGTTGTCCGTGCCCCAGCCGAACAAACCGCCGCGCATCGCCTCGTCGATGGCGATGGCGTCCGCGGCCTCCTTGTCGCCGCGTATCAGCGCCCCGGCCTGGTTCTGCTCGTTGCCTTCGTCGAGGTTTTCGTTGAGCGCGACGTCGAGATCCTTGCCGTACCGGCGCTTGTACTCGGCCTTGATCTCCGCGATCTGTTCCAGCGTGCGACCACGCAGCAGATCCATGATCGCCTTCTCGTCGGTGTTGATGGTGCCGAAGGCGTAGTCGAGCGCCGCCGCGTCGGCAGCGGCGTTGTCACCCTTGAGGCGCAGCCGCGCCTGGTCCTGCTCGTCGGAGTCGAGCGCCTGCGCCATGTGGAAATCCATGTCGATGCGGTGAATGCTGCGATACAGCTTCCGCACGATGGATCCCTCGAACGCCGACAGGCCTTCGAGCGACTTGAGGATGGTCGCCTCGTCGCTGTCGAAGTTGTCCAGCTGCGCATGCACGGTCTGCACGATCTTGCCGGCATCGAAGCGCGGGTTGATGGTCCGCTGGATGTCGTTGAGTGTGTCGGCATCGTCGTCGGGCTTGGCCAGCAGCTCCTGCTCGAACACCGGCCGGCCGAGGTCGAGATACTGCGCGGCCAGCTTCCGGCGCAGCAGCAGCGCGGCGAAATCGAGCGGATGCGTGCCCGCCGGCTGCTGGAAGTATTCGATGATGACGGCACGCTGATCCTCGGTGAGTCCCTGCGTCTGCAGCAGCTGCTCTTGCGTGGCACCGCGCGCGACCGCGCCCTGGATGTCGTTGATGATGACGAGGTCGCTGGCAATGGCGTTGCGCGTCTCCTCCGTGCGCTGCACGCACCAGACTTCGTTGGCCTGCTGCGAATCTCCGAACCAGCGATCGAGCGTGGCCTTGAAGCGATCCCACCAGCTCTTGCCTTCGAGAATCCGGTCCTCGGCCCAGGTGCGCGCGGACTGGATGGCATCGGTGCCCGCCTTCTCGACGGCGGCGCGGCGGTCGCGGGTCGTATTGCGGACGATGGTGATCTTCGGCCCGACGTCGGCACGCACCGCTTCGACGCGAGCCGTGGTCCAGGCGCGCGTGGCCACGGAGAAATCCTCGATCTGCCGCACGATCTCCGGCTTGGTCCGGTCGTGCACGAACGGCGGACGTGGATTGCGGCCCTGGTATTCCTCGCGCTGCCCGAGCGCGTTATAGGCATTGATACGCTGCTGCTGGCCGACGCCGAGTTCGCCGATGCGTTTCTCGCCGGCCTTCTGGTAGTTGGTGGTTTCGCGCGTGACGTGGTTGCGGACCCAGTTGACCGTGAGATCCCGCCTCGCATTGATGACCGCGGGATCGTTGCCGCCGCTGGCCTCCTCCTGCTTCTCGACAATCTGCTCGTCGGTGGCCTGGCGCGCGCCTTCGATGGTGTCGAGCATCTGCTGGCCGGACTCGTCGACACTCTGCGCCGCCTCCTCGCCGCTCGTGGCGACCTCGTCCTGGATCTTTTGCGCATCTTCTTCGAGCTTGCTCTGCCGGTCGGCAACCAGCTTGTCGAGCTCCTCTCCACCGGCACCGGCCGAAGCCGCGATCTCGCGCAGGTCCGTATTCATGCGCGGTGCCACAGTGCCCTTCAGCGAGTCTCCGATGTCGGGGTACTTCTCGTTGAGGATGCCGCGTGGGTAAGCCAGGATGCGCATGCGCTTCACGACGTCGCCGGTGGCGTCGTCGATGCTTGCCAGCAGCCGCGCGACCACGGACGCCACCGGAGTAGTAAGTCCGGGTGGCAGCGGTGATGGCGGCTGGGGGCCTTCATCGCGCAGTGGCGGGTTCTCGCCCTCGGCGATCTGCGCGCCCGGCACGATGGGAGCCTCGAGTTTCTCGCGCGCGCGTCTCAGGCGTTCGCGTTCCGGATCCTCTTTGGCTTCCGGGATCTGCGCGAGCTGGTCGGTACCCGCGACCAGCATCTGGAACACGTCGTTGCGCACTGGCGTCTGTCCGAGCTTCGGCCAGTTGCCGCCGACGATCACGCCCGAAGCCACGTGCCGCACCGGACTCTGCAGGAACAACGGCAACGTCTGTTCTTCGAGCCGGTGGCCCGACGCCGCCTGCACCGCGGCGATCTGGTCCGGTATCGGGTTCGCCTCGGGTGGTGGCGGCGGATCCTCCACGACCGGCGCCTGCTCGATATTCTTCGCGGCTTCCTCGGGAATGCCCTTGCGTTGAAGGTCGCGTTGCTGATTCGCGCCATCGGCCGCGCCGCGCACGCGCGCGGGCCCACCGGACACCGCGCTCATGTTCCGTTGTGGCATGCCCGCGCCGGCCGCGGACACACCGCCGCGCCAGCGTTGCACGGTGACGCGCGGGTCGCCGCCCACCGCGGCTCCGCCAGCCCCTCCTGTCTCACCGCGCCTGGTTGCGCGCCGGGGCGGCGAGGCGGTGATGATCATTGGCTCCATTTCGATCACTTCGCCGCCCGGTGTTTCACCTTGCTGCGTGCGGCGAGCCTGATCGGCGACCTCGCCCTCGCTGGGCGCCTGCGATTTCTCTCGCGCCGCGCGCGCCGACGCGCCGGATTGCGAACTCCGCTGCTCGCCGGGTGCAGGCGAAGGCGCCGCCTGATCTGACTGGCCGGATGGTGGTGGCGCACGTGAGGTCGGCGTGTCATCCACGGTCGGCGCGCGCGTCCGCATGACGGTTGCAGTCGTCGCCGTTTGCCCGCGACGAGCTTCCTCCTGGAGCCGGCGCCGCAACGCCGTCTCACGCGCCGCGACGTCATCGGGGTTCGGCGGGTTCGGATCGCGCGGGTCGTTGACCAGCGGCTGCAGGTTACTCAGTTGTATCGCGTTGCCGGCGCCCGGCGGCGCGCGAGAAGCGCGGCCCTGCCCGCGCGTTTCGGCCGCGATGCGGCCGTTGCCCAGCGAGGCTTCCGTTCCTGGCGCCGCCGCGTCGCGCGCAGCCGGCTCCCTGCCGGAAACATTGCGTGCATTCGACGCGTTGGCCACATGAGGCGGCGGCGCGCGCACGTGAACCTGCTGACGCGGCCCCGTCATCGCCCCTCATCGCGGCGCCGCGCCCACCAGCGTGGTCGCGTCGCGACGTCGCTGGTGGAGTGCGGACTGCGGCGCGGATGAGCCAAGTACCCGGGCAAGTTCGTTCGGCGGCAGGATGCGCGCCTCGCGATGGAACTGGCGCTGGATGGCGGCCGCGACATGTTCGCGACGAATCGTGTCGCTGCCGGCATCCGCGGCCAACAGCGCCGCGGTGTGTCCTGCGGACACGATCCCGGCGCCAGTGAGATCGATCGCCGCGAGCGTCGACAGGTCGACACCGGGATGCAACGGCGCCTCTGGCGGAAACGCCTTGGCCCAAAGGCGCGCCCGCTCGGCAACCTGGGGCCGGGGAAAGTGCAGCAGCACCTGGAACCGGCGAATGAACGCAGGATCGATCTCGTCGCGCAGATTGCTCGCGAGCACCGCGAGGCCCGAGAACTGCTCGAGCCTCTGCAAAAGAAACCCCGTCTCGAGATTCGCGTAACGGTCGCTGCCCTGCTGGATCTCTCCGCGTTTGCCGAACAGCGTGTCGGCCTCGTCGAAGAACAGGATGGCGTGACAGGCCTCGGCCTCGCGGAAGGCGGAGTCGATGTTCTTCTCCGTCTCGCCCACCCACTTGGACACGAGTTGCGCGAGATCCACCTTGAGCAGCGGCAGATCGAGCTCGTGCGCGATCACTTCAGCGGCAAGCGTCTTACCCGTGCCGCTGTCGCCGGTGAACAACGCCTTGAGACCGCCGCCGCTCATCATCCGACCGAAACCCCAGACTTCGTTGACGTGGCTCAACGCGCGATAGAAACGAGGGATCTCCACGACCTGGCTGCGTACGCCCTCGGGCAACACGAGGTCGTCGGGTCCGCGGCGCGGTACGACGGCGCGTGCGAAACCGCCAGACTTCTTCTGCGCCACCATCCGGCACAGTTCGCCGACACGTTGCGCTCCGGCCAGCGCGCCACTCACGCGGCTGGCGCGCGCAACCGCCGCCTGCTCGCCGATTGACATGCGATAACGCGCGGCGAGGTCCGCTGCCCCCTGCTCGCCGAGACCGGGCAGCGCCGACAGCCACTGGCGCGCGCAGTGGGCCACGTCGGGCGCGGTCAATGTCAACTCGGCATAGTTGCGCGCGGCCAGCACTTCCGTGGGACGCCAGGGATGCTCGCCGCTGAGCACCAACGGCTGCGTGCCCTGTTCGATCAAGGTGGCCGCCGTTCTCGCAAGGTCCGGCTGCGATTCGTCGTGCAACCGACCGGTCTCGATCCAGAGCACGCTCGCGGTATCCGCCGCCAGCGCCAGCATCTCGCGCAGATCCGTACCCGCAGGCCAACGGCGCAGCGGCCGCCCCGTCTCGGCCACCACCGCCTTGACGGCGTCGGCCAGCGGCGCGGCGCCCGTGCCCCAGAGGCCGAGCAGGTTCACGGCCCCGTCCTGCAGTCCCCGCGCGAGCCTGCGCAACTCCTCGGCCGCTTCGAACTGCGCAAGCCGTGGCGCGTCGGCGCGCACCAGCGTGGGGTCACAGAAAAGATCGCGCCACGAGACCGCCGGGTCGGTCAGCGCCTGCAGCGCGCGCGGCGCCAGACGACAGGTCTTCGCAAGCTCGGGCTGAGCGCCCTCTTCGACGATCAGCAATCCCAGGCGGCGCAGTGCGCCGTGCACGCCAAAGTCCCGCCGGCGCGCATTCCACCCGGCGTCGTCGCAGGCCGTGAACGCGCACAACGTGTCGATGGTCGGCAGCTGGCGGGTGAGTTCGTCCTGCACGAACGCGAAGATGCGTCCATAGCCGCGATGCAGTTCCACCGCCGCGCAGATCACCAGCGCATCGACGTCACTGGGCGCGAGCGCGAACGCATTCTGCAATGCGTCGAGCGGCAGCTGCGCGCCGAGTTGCGCGGCCTCGACGCGCAGGCGCGCCTCGTGCCGCTTCTCTTCCTCCGTGAACCTCGCGACGAACGCGAAGATGTGTTTCGTGGTGCTTCGTCCTACCTGCTGCAACAGCTGGTCCACCTGCGCGTCGGAGACACACAGCGGCTTGACGTCGGGGTGTGCGAGTGCGGCATTGGCCCTCTTCTGTTCGACGACCGCGGCGCGCAGCGCGCGCTGCACGGGACGCAGGCGCAACTCCAGGTGCTCGTGAGCGAGGCGCGCGGCGGCAATGTGTTCGTCGTTCATGGTCCTGCGAATGCGATGTATCTGCCCGGCAGCCACGGCACGCCGGCCACGTCGCGCAACAATCCGTGTTCGTTGAGATCCATGAAGCGCCGCCCGAGTGCGGGGTGCACCACGAGTCTCCCTTCCTCCACTTGCACCGAGCCGCCGAGATCTGCGAACCGTTGCAGCGCGAGCCGCGGCGTGGCGCGCTCACGTGCGCCGAAGAGTTCCGTCGCGATGTGGCCCAGCGCGGTGGTCACGGCCAGCGTGATCGACGCCTCCGCCGCCCGGCCCGCCGCCGACCGGCGGATCAGCAGCGGCCGTCGCTCGATGAACTCCTGCCAGTGCTCGCGCTGGTCCACGAGCGCGTCGTCGGTGACGGCTGCCAGGCGAGCGGCATGGCGGCGCAGCGTCTCGTCATGCGTCCACCACCCCGGCGTCACGGTCAGCCAGTCTGGCCCTGCGCCCGGCAGCCGCGATGTGACCACCCTGGCTCTCGCGTCTCGCAGCGGCGCGATGAGCGCTTCGTCCGCCGCCGCGGGCGCCAGCCACCAGCTCTGCCGCGGCAGCAACGCCACGAGCCTGAGGATCTCGGCGGGCGACGCGAACCAACCGAGGGGCAGGCCCGTGACGATCTCCGTGACGCTCCACGTCCCATCCTCGAAGCGGTCGACGAGCACGCCGGAGCGCGATCGCGCCGCGCGCGAGCGTACCCAAAGCGATGCATCGAGCGGACCGCGCACGGTAGATAGTCCGCGCAGGAAGCTTTCCATGCGGTCATTGCCCACGGGCGTGTCCGCCGCGCACATCGCGGCCACGAGCCGCGCGGTCTGTCCCTCGCGATCCCAGCCGCGACGCGGCGGCGGCGAGAGTTTGTAGACGACGCTGGCGCCGAAGGCGTCCGCCTGGTCCAGCGAGCCGATGGTCGCCAGCGTGGAGCCGAGCGCGGCGAGATACCCGGAGCGCGCGAGCACCCCGAGCACGACGAAGGGAAGCACCGAATCCACCGATATCCGCTCGTTGCGACGCGACGGCGAGGATTCGCGGCGCCGGGCCGGTGCATTCCGTCGGGCGGCGATCAGGCAAGTCAGCGCGCGGAGTTCGGCCAATGTGTTTGCCATGCGTGCAGCGGATGTGTCGGACTGCGGCGCTGCATTCGCACAAGCGGTGTTCGACACCTCGGGGAAAACCTGGGCAACGGCTTCGACTGTGCGGACCAGCGAGGCCACGATCTGCTTCGGCCGCTCACCAGCGCGCGTGCGCAGCGATAACAGTCTTGCAACGGCATCGGCCATCACATGCCAGCGCTCGGGGCTTCGCCGCGCCACGCCCTCGATCTCGACCAACACGGCATCGGTCCAGAGGGCGAGTTCCTGCGGCGTCGCGGCAGCCAGCACTCCGGTGAGTACTTTCTCGCGTCGCCAGCGAAGCAGCAGGTCGAGCACCGGCGTCGGCGATCGCGCAATGGACGGTGCGGCGGCTTTCGCCGCCTTTGCGGCGCGAGCGTCACCGGCCTCGAGCTCGGGCAGCGACTGGAGCAGAGAAGCCCTGAACGCGGCGCGCAGGCGTTGCATCACAGCGTTCGCGGAAAGGTCGC
>JAQSWD010000211.1 GCA_029266835.1 Steroidobacteraceae bacterium | reverse complement strand
CCCGTCGAGGTGGGGCTGGTGGGCGATGCGAAGAAGACCCTGAAGATCCTGGCGTCGCGGCTCAAGGCCCATGTGGACCGCGGCTTTCTCGAGCGATCACGCCGGCGCAAGCTCGAGTGGGATTCGCTGCTGGAGCGATCGCTGGACAATGGTACGGGGCGTCTCACGCCGGGCCGCCTCGCGCGTGAGCTGGGGAAACACCTCGACGAAGATGCGCTCGTGGCCTGGGATTCCGGGCACAACACGGGTGTGCTGGCGCGATACATCGACGCGCGCGGCGCGCAGTCCTTCAGCGGCTCGGGGATGCTGGCCACCATGGCCTGTTCCTTGCCTTACGCCATCGCCGCGGCACTGGCGTTCCCCGGCCGGCAGGTGGCGGCTTTCATCGGCGACGGTGGCATGGCCATGCTCATGGGTGAGCTGGCCACCATCTCGCGCTACAAACTACCCATCAAGATCGTGGTGATGAAGAACAACTCGCTGGGCCAGATCAAGTGGGAGCAACTCATGTTCCTCGGCAACCGCGAGTATCAATGCGATCTCACACCCATCGATTTCGCGAAGGCCGCGGAAGCATTCGGCATTCCCGGCCTGCGCTGCCATTCGCCCGACGACGTGGCCACCGTGTTGAACCACGCCTTCGCGGCGACGGGACCGGTGCTGGTGGAAGCCACGGTGGATCCGTCCGAGCCCTTGCTGCCGGCCAAGCGCATGGAGAAATACGCACAGAACCTCGACAAGGCATTGCGTTCCGGAACCCGCAATGCACCAGAGATCCGCGCGGCGCTCAAACGCGAGCCCTCCCGGACGCAGCTCAGCGGCGACGAGGACACGGACCGGCACATCGGGGCCGAAGGCACCGAGCCGCTGGGCGAGGAGCGGCGCAGCGGCACTCCGCATTCCAGAGATGAACAGGAGCAACTCGATGCGGCTCTCGCAGGCACTTTTCCGGCCAGCGACCCGATTGGCGGCACTCACGCGGAAACGGAATCGCCACGCCGCGAATGGCGGCATTGAATTTGCAAATGTTGGTCTTCGCCGACAGTTAGTCAACCCTCTGTTGCGGGGTGTCTGACATCCGGCCACACTGCGTCCTGCATGAGGGAGAACTCCCATCGTTGGGTTTTCGACGGTGTGGCAATCGGGTACGGGGCGCTGGTCTTGCTCCTTCTCCCATGGGTTGCCGCACCCATCGACATTCCCTCCAATGCCATCGGTGTCTACGGGCTCGCGGTCTGCGTCGCCGACCTGGCCACCGCCATCCTGCTGATCCGCCAGTACCGCCAGGAAGGGCAGCGCTACCTGCTCGTGCTGCTATGCGCGTACCTGCTCGCGGCGTTGCTGGTTCTGCCGATGACCCTGAGTTTTCCGGCCGCGTTCGGCGAAGGGCAATTCCTGGGCAACGACACCACCGCGGCCATCCTGTTTCTCACCTGGCGGGTCGCCAGTGCCGCTTTGCTGTTCACCGCGGTGATATTCGGCACTCGCGAAGCGCCGGCACATGATGCCGGCGTACGCACCGGCCGGGCGATCGCGGTCAGCTTGATCACGGTGGTGGTGGCCGCTGGGTTGCTGGCCGTGGCGCTGACGCTTCCCATCGCGCCGATGAGCCAGGGGCGTTTCAATCTGCCGTCTTTCATCGTCGGTGGCCTGGTGGCCGCCGTCAGCCTGGCCGGGGCCATCATTGCGTTCTTCCTATCTATTGCTGGCCTACCTGGCGACGGAGTTCGCGCGCGGGTTGCAGCATCGCCCGCGGGCGGCGCGCAAGTATTCGTACGTCGCGGCGACCGCGCTGGCGGCCTGCGCAGTGTTGTTGAGATATTTCCTGACGCCATGGCTGGGAGACGGCTCCCGTTACGGCTTGTTATTCGGCGCGGTCGCGATCGCGGTGTGGCTGGGCGGCTGGCAGCCTGCCGTGCTCACCGCGGTGCTGGGCTACTTGCTGGTGCAGACCTTCCTCCCGGCGGTGCCCCTGTGGTCGCTGACCACCTCGGAGGTGATGGAGCTGCTGCTGTTCGCGATCTCCTGCGCGGTGATCATCGCGCTGGGGCACAACCTGCGTACCACACGCGAACGTTTCCGACTGGCAGAGGAACGCTTTCGCAAGTCGCAGGAGGCGGCCATCCAGGGTTATGGGCTGTTACGCGCGGTGCGCGACTCCTCGGGGCGAGTCGTGGACTTCATCATCGAGTACGTGAACCCGCGCGGCGCCGCGCTGGCGCGCCAGACGCCGGAGCTGGTTTTCGGCCGCAAACTCAAGGAAGTGTTGCCCGGCGTGACGCGCAATCACGTGTTCGAGACCCTGCGCGACGTGACGGAGACCGGCCGGCCACTGGAAGTCGAGCTCCGCTACGAGCAGGACGGCCGCAGCGGCTGGTTCCGCAACATGATGGTGAAGGTGGACGACGGCGTGGCGGTGTCCTTCTTCGATGTGACCCGCGCGAAGAAGCTGGAGAACGAGTTGGCGCAGCGCGCCTATCTGCTGGAACGCGCGGACACGAACAAGAGCCGTTTCCTGGCCACCCTGTCGCATGAGCTGCGCAATCCGCTGGCGCCGTTGCGCAATGGCCTGGCCATACTCAAGAAGCAGGGCGGCCCGGAGCACGCCGCCGTGCTCGGCATGATGGACCGGCAGCTCAAGCAGATGGTGCACCTGGTCGACGACTTGCTTGACGTGAGTCGTATCGACCGCGGCAAGATCGAGTTGCGTCGCGAACGCGTGCCCGTGGACGCCGTGGTGTCCGCCGCCATCGATACCGCGCGGCCCAGCATCGACGCCAAGTCGCACGAGCTGGTGGTCAGGTTCGCGCAGAAGGCGTTGCACGTCGAAGGCGATCCCGTGCGCCTGGCGCAGATCGTCGCGAATCTGCTGATCAACGCCGCAAAGTTCACCAGCCCGAACGGGCGCATCGAACTCTCGCTGCGCGACGCCGACGGCAAGCTCGAGATCACCGTGCGCGACAACGGCATGGGCATCGAGCCCGCCGAGCTGCCGCGCGTGTTCGAAATGTTCGTGCAGCTGGGGCAGGGCGCCGATGGCGCGGGTGGCCTGGGCCTGGGGCTGGCGCTGGTGAAATCGCTGGTGGATCTGCACGGCGGCCATGTGGAAGCGCGCAGCGAGGGTCGCGGCAAGGGCGCTGAGTTCATCGTTCGCCTGCCGCTGGCCGCGGCGCCGGCCGAGAAGGTCACGGCGCTGCCGGCCAGGATCTCGACGCCGGCGACTCGTCGGGTGCTGGTGGTCGACGACAACGAGGATGGCGCGCGCACCCTGGGTGCGCTGCTCTCGGCGCAGGGCCACGCGGTGTCCATCTACTTCAACGCGCAGGATGCGCTGGCATTCGCAGCCACCTCGCTGCCTGACCTGGCATTCCTCGATCTCAACATGCCCGGCATGGATGGCTTCGCACTGGCGCAGAAGCTGCGCGCGTTGCCGGGCGGCGATGTCATCAGACTGGTGGCGGTGACCGGCATGGGCCGGCAGGACGACCTGGCGCGCAGCCGTGAAGCCGGGTTCGAAATCCACCTGACCAAGCCCGCGGACCCCGAAGTGGTGCTGCGAATCGCCGAGCAGGATTCGCATTCGGACGCCAACATCGTTCCTTTCACGAGGCCACGCGCCGCGGATTGATCGGACCCTCTCGAACGGGCGTCAAAGGTTGAATCGGCGCACGTTTTCAGCCCGTTCTCTGTGAACCATTAGGGAAAAGCCGGGGAAGGCCATCGGTAGACTTCTCCAATGTCCAAAGGTCCGTTTGTCCTGCTGTTGTTAGCTGCGAGCGTGGGCGGCCTCGCGCACGCGGCCACGTTCACGGGCACGGTATTCGAGGACGCCAACTATGGTGGTGGCGCGGGCCGTTCGCTGGCGGCATCGGCAGGCACACCGCTGTCGGGCGTACGCGTGGAACTCTACCGCGCCAGCAACAACAATTATCTCGGCACCGCCACGACCAACGGGAGCGGCGTCTACACCATTTCGTCCAGCGGCATCAATGCCGGCCAGGCCGTGATCGTGCGCGTGGTCAATGGCACTGTGCGCTCCGCCCGGGCCGGAGGCTCGGGTTGCTCGACCTGTGTGCCCGTGCAGACTTTCCGCACCGCGGGCAGCGGCGGCGGCGTGGTGGCCGTGACCAATCGGGTCGGTGGCGAAAACCCGGCGCTCAGCGATGGACCCAGCAACACATCCTCATTCACCGCAATCGATGACAACGGCGGCATCGCGCAATCCGTGACGACGGTGTCGCCTGCCACCACGACGTCGACGGTGACCGGCATCGACTTCGGATTCAATTTCGACACCATCGTCAACACGCGCGATGCCGCCAACTGCGGCGCGACCAACGCCAGTTATCCCTGCCAGGGCTCGCTGCGGCAGTTCGTCATCAATTCGAATGCGCTGGGCGGCGAAGGCTCGCTGGCGCAGGCGGGCAATGGGCAGATCGACGGCTCCCCGGCGCCTTTGCCGGGCGGCTTCGAGTCGAGC